>JBDUCP010000015.1:0-15584 GCA_040003405.1 Verrucomicrobiota bacterium | reverse complement strand
CGCTTTTAGAGCAGGAATTAAGCCGCCGAGCTTATTGGTGCAGGCTCCAGACGGGGCGGAAAATTTCCGACGAACGATGATTGTAATTCAGCCGGGCTGCGGCAGAGTGACCCGCAACCAGTAATCATTTAAAGGACTTATAACTATGTCGATGTTTTCCCCGGGCCGAAAAACGGAGCCCGCCATGCCGGCTATTGAGTCAGAGAAACCACCCGTCGTTCCACCGGCGCCAGTAGCAACTCCGACAATTGCCCCGAGCGCGACCGCGAGCCACAACCCCATCAGCAATAGTGGGAGCGGCGGCGGTGTTCTCTCGAGCGGCGTCTCGATCACCGGCTCGCTCAGTTTTCGGAACGAGCTTCTGATCGACGGTGAAGTGGAAGGGGAAATCAATTCGACGGGACAGCTTACCATTGGAAAAAACGCGCGGATTCGCGGCGAGATTCAAACCAAATCGGTGGTCGTGGATGGCACGGTCGAGGGTAACATTACGGCCGGCGAACGTTGCGAACTGCGCAGCGGTTGCACCGTCCACGGCGACATCGAATCGCCGCGGCTGGTGGTCGATGAACAAGCGACTTTCATCGGGAGCGCCAAGATTTCTTCGCCGCGTAAGTCATTGACCTAACAAGTCGGCGGCTCAGTTGCCGGTGGGCGAGTTTTAATTTTCTTTCATGGTCGCCGCTTCGCTTCGCGCTTTACTCGAACGCGCTATCGATTACGCGGGCCTTTTCCCGCCGGCGGAGCTGGCCTTGGAGCCCGCCTTGCGCAACTATGCCGACTACGTGCGTGTCGGCGATGCCTGGATGCTGGGGGCATTCATATTGCCGGTCGCGCAGTTTGCGGCGGCACAGGCGGTTTTGCCTCCATTCGAAGCCGATTATCCGTTGCGGGTTTCGGCCTTGGGTCCGAAAACTAACGACAGCGGCTCCTTCCTTTCTGCGCTCGAATCGACGCGCGCGGCAATCGATTCCTTTTCCGACACGCTCTCCATCCAGCAGCTGGAAATGTTTTTGCCGATTCAGGCGGATGGTGAGCTTGTGAAAAAGATCCACTCCGTCTTGGGCGCCGTAAAACTAAAAGTTTTCTGGGAAGCCGGAGCGGATGCGGCTGAGCAGACGATTCGATTTTTATCGGAGCACAATCACGCAGATCTCGAAATGGGATTTAAACTCAGAACTGGCGGCGTGACCGCGGACGCATTTCCGTCGCCCGCACAAATCGCGCAAGCGTTGCTGGCCGCCGCGCAACACCGCGTGCCTATAAAGTTTACGGCCGGACTCCATCATCCGCTTCGCCAATTTCACGCCAGCGTAGGAACGAAGATGCACGGTTTTCTCAATGTGCTGGGTGCGGGTGTTCTCGCGGCCGAGCATCAATGGGATGAACGACAAACTGTCATGATGTTAGAGGATGAGGATGCCTCTTCCTTTACGTTTGATGATAGCGCCTTTACTTGGCGCGATTGGAGCCTCGCGACAGATCGCATACCAGTACATCGGAAACTGGTGACCTCGTTAGGTAGCTGTAGTTTTGATGAACCGCGCGAAGATTTGCGCGCTCTCAGATTCCTATAGTCATGCCTCTGTCATCCTTCATTCCCGTTGCGCCCGATTCGCATTTTCCGATTGAAAATCTGCCGTTTGGAATTTTCAAAACGGCTCAGGGAGTAGCGCGAGTCGGCGTCGCAATCGGGGAATTTGTGCTTGATCTTTCTGTTCTCGAAGAGATCGGGCATTTCCGCGCACCGGAGTTTAACGATAAGACTGTTTTCGATGGAGATTCGCTGAATGCCTTTCTTGCACTTGGCCGACCGGCTTGGCGCAAGGCGCGCGCCGTGATCCAGAATTTACTTTCGGCTAAGACATCAACTCTTCGCGATGACATCACCTTGCGCGAGCGAGCCTTTCATCTGCAAACAAATGTTGTGATGCAGCTACCGACGCGCATTGGCAACTACACCGATTTCTATTCGTCCTATCATCATGCGCACAATGTCGGCACGATGCTGCGCGGGCCGGAAAACGCGCTGATGCCA
This sequence comes from Verrucomicrobiota bacterium, assembly GCA_040003405.1. Lineage (GTDB taxonomy): Bacteria > Verrucomicrobiota > Verrucomicrobiia > Chthoniobacterales > UBA10450 > JBDUCP01. The sequence goes on along the minus strand of JBDUCP010000015.1, from coordinate 13,546 downwards.
AATTGGAAATGGCTGCCAGTAGCGTATCACGGGCGCGCCAGTTCCATCGTAGTCAGCGGCGCGGAAGTGCGGCGACCGAGCGGACAGATCAAACCGCCGGATGCAGCGGAACCGACACTTGGCCCAACTCGGAGTTTCGATTTCGAATTGGAAACGGCTTTTCTGATCGGGCCGGGTAATTCGTTAGGCACACCGGTTCCGATCAACCAGGCGATGGACCACATCTTTGGTCTCGTCCTGATGAATGATTGGAGTGCGCGCGACGTGCAGGCCTGGGAGTATCAACCGCTCGGGCCGTTTCTGGCGAAAAATTTTTGCACCAGTATTTCGCCGTGGGTGGTAACGCTGGAAGCGCTCGAGCCTTTTCGCCAACCGCTCGCCGCGCAAGACCCGGAGCCGCTGCCATATTTGCGCGCGGCGAGCGACTTCACTTACGACATCCAACTCGAAGCCCAACTACAAACTATGCGGATGGACGCGCCGCACACGATCACGCGCACGAACTTTCGAAATCTTTATTGGAGCATCGCGCAACAGCTCGCGCATCACACGGTCAATGGCTGTAACCTTCAGCCGGGCGACTTGCTCGCCAGCGGGACGATTAGCGGCGCGGAGGAAACGTCGCGAGGTTGCATGCTCGAACTCACTTGGCGCGGCGCTAATCCGCTGACCTTGCCAAATGGTGAGACTAGGAAGTGGCTGGAAGACGGCGACCGCCTCACCATCACGGGCTGGGCGCAAAGTGATGGCTATCGGGTCGGCTTCGGCGAGGTCAGTGGGGTTATTTTACCAGCCGCCAGCGCCTAGTTAGTCGCGAAGCATATGAGCGACTGCGGAGAAGTTGCCGACATGAGTGAGACCCGCGGATAGGATGACGTAGCCGCGCAGCTTTCTATTCTCGCGGCGCGAAAGGAAAAGGCCCCCTTGATGGGGCAGCGATCCTGAGCAGGAATGCTGCATGATCGGGCGAGGCGAGCGGTAGTAGGAGCCGTTGCTGTCTGTGGTATCGAGCGCATATAGCCCCCTCGCAAAATGAAGGGTGGCCGCGGAAGCTTCCGCTTGCAGCTCAATAAAGCATGGCGGCCTGGTGACAGGCGGCGCGGTAGCACAACCTGTTACGCCGGCAAGCGCCAGGACACTCATGGGAACCACCGGAAAGCAAGGGCACCGCTTAGCGGGAAAAATTGGGCGGTGAGGGTTTCGAACCCCCGACCTACTGGGTGTAAACCAGCCGCTCTACCACTGAGCTAACCGCCCGCTCCGGCTGTTACTCTAACCATGGTAAACTCAGTCGTCTGCAATTATTTCCAATCTTTCTTCTACGACGATCGAGTAACTAAATTTGTCCTCCTTCCAGTTACTTTACTATTTAACTTGCAGATACTTTTCCTTGAGCTATCTAGTGCCCTCATGGACCTATCTCTACAAAAATTAAATCAAGCAGTTTCAATCAGACAACAGATCACTGCACTGGAGCACCGTCTCGCGAGCCTATTCGGTAGCGCTGCTTCGGTATCCGCTGGCACAACTAGCAGCACGGGTGCACGTCGTGGTCGGAAAGCAGGTCGTCGTCCTATGTCGGCGGCTACGCGGGCCAAACTGGCCGCGGCAGCAAAAGCTCGTTGGGCGACACGCAAGGGTTCCGTTGCTAGTGCTAGTACCAGCCCCCAAACTTCAGGTCGGAAAAAAGGCGGACTTAGTGCCGCGGGCCGCAAAAAGCTATCGGATTCGATGAAGGCTCGTTGGGCTGCGCGTCGCAAGGCAGCCGGCGGCAAAAAATAGTCGCCTCGCTTCGAAACCAGCTTTGGGTAGTGGTTGCTGGTTCAGGTTTGCCCGATCCAGGTAGCCGGTGCGATTTCATCCCACCGCGCGCGAATAGCGTTGAAGTCACTTTCGCGCAAAAGCCCTGCTTCAACTAAGGCAGCGTTTTGGGCCCAGCGGTCGGGTTTGCTCGTGCCCACGATGGCAGTGTGGACGCCGGGGATACTGAGGGTGAAGCGCAAGGCGTGCGCAATCGATTCGTCCAGCGGCCGTTGCCGAATGAATTCGTAACCAAGCTTCCGCAACCGCTCCCAGTAGGTGTGATGGTAGGAGTCAATCGGCTTGTGCTTTTCCTTCCAAGCTGCATTCGCGATCGGCCGCTTGGCAATCACGCCTAAGTTCCGCTCGCGAGCGAGAGGAATGCTGAGATCGATCGACTCCTGATCGGCGATGTTCGTGGATGTTTGTAAGGTGTCGAATGCGTCGCATTGCACCGCATACCTGGCCGCGATGCTATCGCCGCTATATCCGATGTAACGCGCGTGTCCCTTCTCGCGGGCTGCTTGCAAAGCTGCGATGACATCCCCCTTGCGCAGTATCGCTTCGGAACAGCTATGAAGCTGAATCAGATCGAGATGGTCGGTCTTAAGCCGCCGTAAGCTCCGCTCTATGCTCTCCCCGATAGATGGGATCGACCAGTCTTCACTCCCAATTCCGCGTGGGTGACCGCACTTGGTAAAAAGGTAGAATTCCTTCCGCCGACCACTCACCGCCTGGCCGATCAATTCCTCGCTGCCTTCATAACACTCGGCTGTGTCGATGACATTAAGTCCCGCATCCAGCGCGCTATTTAGTAAACGTTCGACGGTCTGGGCAGAGGCACCTTCAAAGCCGATCTCCGCGCCGCCGAAACCAAGCACCGACACCTGCATATCGGTGTTGCCAAGCTGGCGCCTTTCCATGGGAATCAAGTTAGGATGAGGTTGTGACCATGTCATCCCTTCACCTGGCGGATTAGAAAACTAATCGCGTGATCCCGGTGCCAGTTGCAATTCGTCCGATGGGTCGTGCGCGCAATTGTCGCGCAATGCCATCCGCCCTCCGTGCGGATACAATCGCCGTCATCCCGATACCCATGTTAAATACCTGATACATCTCATCGCGTTGGATGTTTCCATTCCGCTGGATTAATTCAAAGATGGGCGGAATGCGCCAACTCGTGGTCTCGATTACGGCGTCGCAATTCTTCGGCAACACGCGCGGGAGGTTATCAACTAACCCGCCCCCTGTAATGTGGGCCAGGCCGTGAAGCAGCCCCGCCGGAATCTGCGCCAACAGCGGTCGGTAATTCTTATGTCCACGCAAAAGTTCGCTACCTAACGAGTGCTTCAATCCAGGAATTCTGGCCGTCGGTTTTAAGCGCATCTTTTCAAAAAGAATCTTGCGCGCGAGCGTGTAGCCGTTGGTGTGTAGTCCATTCGATGACAGGCCCAGAATGACATCGCCTGCCTTTATTTTTCGGCCATCGATCATCTTCGGTCGATCGATGACCCCGATGATGCAGCCGGCCAAATCGTACTCGCCCTTGCGATACATTCCCGGCATCTGCGCTGTCTCACCTCCGATCAGGGCACACCCCGCCAGCCGGCAGGCTTTGGTAAAACCGGAGAGTAGTTGGTTAAAAACGCGCGGATCCAATTTCTCCGCGCCGATGTAATCGAGAAAAAAAAGCGGACGCGCGCCGAGCACCGCGATGTCATTTACACAATGATTGACCAGGTCACTCGCGACCGTGTCGTGTCGGTTGAGGGCGAAGGCGATCTTCAACTTCGTCCCGACCCCGTCGATGCTCGCCACCAGGACCGGTTCCCGCATTCCGGCAAGGTTCGGCGCGAACAATCCACCGAAACCGCCAATGCTTCCAAGCACTTCGGGTCCGTGCGTGCCTTTGACACGTGACTGAATGCGGCGCTTAACGAAATTGCCCAGATCGACATCGACTCCGGCGCGCGCGTAGGCCTTGGCGGTCATGGCGGAATCGACACGCGCAATTACTTAAGATCGGCGAAAAGCGTCGGATGCGCTTCCTCCGCCGCGAGGGCGCCGGAACGGCCCTCTCGCTTTTCCATGATGAATTTGTCCAGGGCCGGATCGACCGGCAGGGGATAGTTGCCGGTGAAACAGGCGAGGCAGAATTCGTTCATCGGCTTTCCCGTCGCGCGCACCATTCCTTCGACATCGAGATAACCAAGACTATCGACGCCCAGGTATTCGCAAATTTCGGACATAGGCATCTGGTTTGCGATTAATTTTTCCGGATCAGGAAAATCGATGCCGTAATGGCAGGCGAAGCGGTGAGGCGGACAACTCACCCGCATGTGCACTTCGCGCGCCCCGGCTTCGCGCAAATTCACCACCCGGGCGCGCGCTGTCGTCCCGCGCACGATGGAGTCATCCACCACCACCACGCGTTTCCCTTCGACCGCTTCTTTGATCAAATTTAATTTTACCCGCACGTCGAAATCGCGGATGAGCTGGCTCGGCTGGAGAAAGGTGCGCCCGATGTAATGATTTCGCACGAAGGCGTGCTCGTAGGGGAGATTTAGCTCATGGGCGAAGCCGAGCGCCGCATAGTTCCCGGAATCCGGGACCGGCACCACGATGTCGGCTGCCACCGGAAACTTCCGCGCCAACTCGCGCCCCATCTCGGTGCGGACTTTAGCGACGTTAACGCCGCCCATGATGCTATCCGGCCGCGCGAAGTAAACGTACTCGAACATGCAAAACGCCTTTTCCTCAGCGCGAAACGGCCACTCCGAGCGCAGTCCTTCTTCACTGATGATCAACACTTCGCCGGGTTCTACCTCGCGCACAAACTCCGCATGCACGAGATCGAACGCGCACGTCTCGGAGGCGAGGATGTAGGCACCGTCAAGTTTTCCCAACACGAGTGGCCTAAAGCCAAACGGATCGCGCACGCCGATGATTTCGCGCTCGCTCATAATGATAAGGCTGAAGGCACCTTCCAGCCGGTGCAGGACGTTGAGCGGGCTGTGACCATTTTGCGATGGCTGCGCGAGAAGATGCGGGATGATCTCGCTGTCGGCGGTAGTTTGAAAAATGGAACCTCTCCGTTCCAATTCATCGCGCAGGACCGCGGCGTTAATCAGATTTCCATTGTGCGCCACCGCTATCTGACCACGGAAACAATCGACCACAAACGGTTGCGCGTTCTTTAACGTGCTCGTGCCCGTAGTGGAATAACGAGCATGACCAACAGCGCGCGTTCCCTTCAAATGCTCGAGTTCTTGCGCGCCGAAAACTTGCGAGACCAAACCCATGTCGCGATGCAGGCGAAAGGTCGAAGTGCCGCCGGTGCTTGTCACGATGCCCGCGCTTTCCTGACCGCGATGTTGTAACGCGAAAAGCCCATAATAGGTCAACACCGCCGCGTTAGGATGGCCGAAGACCGCGAAGAGGCCGCACTCATGCTGCGGGTAAGCAGCAGATTCTGTCGGTTCGGATTGCATCAGCAAATCAGGCGACATTGCAGAGAACCATCCATCAATTGGGGATGTGTTCAATGGCGCGCTGGATCGAGTTGAACCAGTCGTCGTAAATATCGGCAACGGTCCAGCAAAATTCGTCGTCGCTTACGCGAAGGCGCAATTGATCGCCGCCCACAGTGCCAAGTTTCTGCGCGGGTACGTTACCAGATTTTAGCGACGCCAAAATGTCGTCGGCATTTTGATGCGCGACGGAGATGACGATGCGCGACTGCGCTTCGTTAAAGAGAACAACATCGGGGCGAGAAGTCATCGCACCCAGATCGAGGTCGGCGCCAAGGTGTCGTTCGGGATTGAAGCAGCATTCTGCGAGCGCTACCGACAATCCGCCTTCACTGCAATCGTGCGCGCTTTTGACCAAACCGCTCCGGATCATTTCCCTCACGGAATTTTGCACAAGAAGTTCGCGTTTGAGGTCGAGCCGCGGAGGCAATCCTTCTTTTCGTTCATGACAAACTTTGAGAAAATGAGTGGCGCCCATCTCGTCGCCGATTTCTCCGACAAGAATAACTACATCACCGCCATCCTTAAAAAACTGCGTGGTGATATGCGCCTCCTCTGCGATCAAGCCAACCATCGCCACCGTTGGAGTCGGATCGACTACACCGGCCGGGCTCTCATTATAGAGAGAGACGTTTCCGCCTACGACGGGGGTGCCGAAGGCGCGACACGCTTCCGCCATGCCGTTCACGGCCTCGCGTAGTTGCCAGAAATTTTCGGGCTTATAAGGATTCCCGAAATTCAAATTGTCGGTCACGGCCAGCGGCGTGGCGCCCGAGCAGGTGAGGTTGCGCGCCGCTTCCGCCACCGCGATGCGGGCGCCTTCGCGCGGGTCGAGCCGGCAGTAGAGCGAGTTACAATCGGTCGTCGCCGCCAGATACTTATTCGCCGCGCGCAGGTGAAAGACCGCCGCGTCCGAACCTGGCCTAACGACTGTGCCGGTGCGGACCATATGATCGTATTGGCGATAGACCCAGTTCTTGGAAGCGATGGTCGGATCACGCAGGAGCTGACGGAGGGCGGAGTGATTGTCGATTCGGCGCAGATTTTGGCCGCGGTCAGCGACAACGGCTACAGGGCCTTTCGCCTCGCGCTCGTAAAGCGGCGCTTCATCCGCCAGCGGCTTGGCTGGAATTTCAGCGACGATGATTTCGTCATCGCGCACGCGCATCATGCCATCATCGGTCACGCGACCGATCTCGGCGCATGGGACGTCCCACTTTTCGAAGACTTGCCTAACGACCTGTTCCTTTCCGCGCTTGGCGATGATCAGCATTCGTTCCTGCGATTCGCTCAGCAAAATCTCATACGGCGTCATGTGCGGCTCGCGTTTCGGTACTTTCGCCAAATCAATCTCGACGCCGGTGCCGCCGCGGCTCGCCGTTTCGCACGTGGAGCAGGTCAGGCCAGCCGCGCCCATATCCTGGATGCCAGCCACCGCATCGGTAGCGAGCAATTCCAGACACGCTTCCAAGAGCAATTTTTCCTTAAATGGATCGCCGACCTGCACCGCGGGGCGGTCTTCTCGCGATTCTTCGGTCAGTTCGCGTGAGGCGAACGCTGCTCCGGCCAAACCGTCGCGCCCCGTCTCCGCGCCGACGTAAAAAATAGGGTTGCCGATACCGCTGGCCGCACCGCGCGCGAGTTGTTCGTGTTGCAAGACGCCGAGACAAAAAACATTCACGAGTGGATTGCCTTCGAAGCTCTCATCGAAATAAATTTCACCGCCGATCGTCGGGACACCGATGCAGTTACCGTAGTGCGCGATACCTGCGACCACGCCGGTAAACAATCGGCGGTTGGTCTTTACGTTTGCTCCTGCTCCGGTAATCGGTCCGAAGCGCAGCGAGTTCAGCAAAAATTCCGGACGCGCGCCCATCGTGAAAATATCGCGGATGATGCCACCGACGCCCGTAGCCGCGCCTTGGAATGGCTCGATCGCGCTCGGATGATTGTGGCTCTCGATTTTAAAGGCAACGGCCCAGCCGTCTCCAATGTCGATGACGCCGGCGTTTTCTTCGCCCGCCTTGACCAGAATATTCTTTCCCGATGTCGGTAATTTTTTCAGCTCGCGTCGCGAATTCTTATACGAGCAGTGCTCGCTCCACATGACGGAAAAAATTCCGAGCTCGGTGAAGTTCGGCTCGCGCCCGAGAATTGTTTTGATGCGCTCGAATTCCTCCGGGGTGAGACCATGCCGCGCGATCACCTCGGGAGTGATGAGGGAAACGGCGAGGTCGGGCATCTGTTGCGCACGTTAGCTGATGTCGGTGTCTGCTCAACTGTCCGCATCTCGCGCGTGAATAGAACCGCGTCGCGTGCAGTCCAAAATTGTCGGCGCGACGGTTTCTTACGAGCCATCCGCACGCTGTTTCGAAAACGAAATCTGAGCAGTCATTCAAACACAAACAAAAGGAATAATTATGAAACGAACCATCCTAATACTCGCTTGCGCAGTGATCGCGCCGCTGGCTTTTGCCCAGACCAGCACAACGACCAAAACGGAAACCACCACCACTACGACCGACGGCACGGTGACGACATTCACGCCCGGACAATCGATAGTCGTGAAAACCACATCCATTGACCCCATCAGCTATCTTCTCGGCAAAACGGTGCAGTATGTGAACAAGGCCGGCAAAGAGATCGACGCGGCGATGGTGAAGCCCGGCGCCAAAGTGCACGTGATTTATGATCGGGACGGCGACAAGATGATCGTTAGTCGTGTAGTTGTGGACGACGATTAGGTCACTGCCAAAAAATATTGGCCGCAGGATTCCCCACGGGATCCTGCGTTTTTTTTTGGCGATGAACGGTGGCACTTTGCGCCTTCTCCTGATAGATAGTTCTCTCATGCCCGATCGTCCCGCCACGTTACCCATCGTTTCCGGCAGCGAGCAGCGCAAGAACGTGCCGGTTGTTACGGTGGAAAGTTTTTACAACGCGCATGCGGAGAAGCTGCACTTAAAATTGGAGGGGCCGCGCGTTGGGTTTCACCGCAAAATTCGTGAGCCCACCATCAATCGCCCTGGTCTCGCGCTTTCCGGCTTCTATCATTACTTCGCCGAGAAGCGGGTGCAGGTCCTCGGCGCGGCGGAGCAAGCGTATCTCACCAGCCTTTCAGCTAAGACGCGCGTGAAGCGATTTCGTTCTCTTTGTGAGCAAAAAATTCCATGCGTCGTCACTGCGCGCGGCGCGCATCTGGCACCGGAATTGTTGGCGGTAGCGGAGGAAGCCGAAGTCGCGGTTTTCCGCACGCCGATGGTGACGATGCGTTTTATTAACGCCGCGACCATCGCCATGGAAATCGATTTCGCGCCGACCGTGACCGAGTACGGCAGCATGGTCGATATTCTTGGCGTCGGCGTTTTGATCCGCGGCCAAAGCGGGATCGGCAAAAGCGAATGCACGCTCGGCTTGATCGAGCGCGGCTACAGTCTCGTCTCCGACGACGTAACCAGAATCCGGTTGCTGGAAGGTCGCGAACTTATGGCGGCTGCGCCCGAGCTCACCCGCAATCACATGGAAGTGCGTGGCATCGGCATCATTAATGTCGCCGCCATTTTCGGCATCGGCAGCATACGCATCGAGAAGCGGCTCGATCTGGTAGTGACGCTGCGCGAATGGGAGGAGATGGAGGAGGCGGATCGCACCGGCCTCGACCAGGAGTGTTACGAGATCCTAAAAATGCAGGTGCCGCACATCACCATCCCGGTGCGACCGGGCCGCGACATTGCGCGCCTAATCGAAGTTGCGGCCATGGATCAAAAGCTGAAGGGTCTGGGGCGCAACAGCGCGATGGAATTCAACGACAAACTGCTCAATGTAATGGAGACGAAGGAAACCTGATGGGGCTGTTGAACCGCAGATCGAATCCCGCTGGCGGCGGATTGAAGGTGGAGAAGGAAGTCACGATCGTGAACCGTCTCGGCATGCACGCGCGACCGGCGGCGATGTTCGTGCGCATCGCCAGCCGCTATCGCTGTGAGATCTGGGTGAAGAAGGAAGGCGAAGAGATCAATGGCAAAAGCATCATGGGATTGATGATGCTGGCGGCGGGTCAGGGATCGAAGTTGCACATCCGCTGCGAAGGTGCGGACGCGGACCGCGCGATGGAAGAGCTGGAAAAATTAATCGCGGCGTGCTTCAACGAAGAATAACGCAATCATTCGCGAGCGTTGCCCCCCGGGACCAGGATGGCGTCGCGCATGCCGTGCAGAAGTTTCTTGTCCGCCGGAACAATGGTGGCTAATGCTCCGCGCAGCGTGACTTTGGTATTCTCGACGAAGTAATACGGGCAGAGGCGGACGCGCCCGCGCATGTTTTTTAGTTCCGCACTCTCACTGTCCCAATAGCGATGATCGATGAGACGGGCTTTATGGAAACGTTGCATGATGCGCGGCGTCGTCTCGAACGTGGCGAGGGCGTTAGCGACTTCGTGTTCCCATTCCGTTTGCGGCATGTCGGAGCCGACCGAGACGCCGCGACTGCCCCAGCCGAGCGGGGAAAATCCGCTCACTTTTAATAAGAGATCGCGCTCCTTCTGGCTGAACTTTCCGGCTTCGCGCCAATCATGGATTTCGAGGCGCGGGATAACGGCGTGTTGCGGTAGCGGGGTGGGATCGAGCAGCCAGGTGTAGGGAATTGATTCCTGCAACTTTAAGAAATATTTTTCGCCGAGCTCGCGCCGCCAAAACTCGCGCAGCGGTTGCAGCCAGAAAAGCGCGAACCACATTTTCTCTTCGAGGTACGGTTTGAATGGCGGCGTCACGCGCACAACACCATCTCGCGCGGCGTTCATGAGCGCGGAAATGCCGGGTAGATTCGGAAGATCGAATAGCTCAAAGAAACGGTAAACGTCGCGGCCCGGCGTCGGCTGGTAATTTTCCGCGGCAGCGACGCGCCAGTCGCGGCCGGGATTTTGCTGATTGAGCCGCGCGGCCACCCAATTCATCTCGGGGCGATAGGTCGCTGATTCCTCCGACAGCACGATGTCGCCGCCATCGGGCAGGAGGCTCCGGAAGCCATCGAGCATTCCGTTGTCGCCACCGATGATGTCGTCTCCGGTGTCGGCGTACGTTTGATTTAGCCATCCGGTCAAACCGATTCCTCCCGGCACCGAATCAATCTCTGCGATGGTATAGCCGGCTTCGGTAAGAATGAGATCGGGGCGGATGACGAGCGGGAGATCGTCGCGAAATTGTTTCTGACGGGAGAACTCGATGAGGTCGGCGGGCTTGCCGGCATCGAGATACTTCGCGATCCACTCGGGTTGTTTGCCTTTGATGCTGCGCTGATAAAGCTCGTTGCAGGCGCGCTGGAAAATGAAAAGCCGGTGCCCGAGTTGTTCGAGTTCTTTCGCGAAGGCGGGTTCGATCGGAAAAGGCTCAGGGGAGAGAAGCCACTCCTTGTCGGCGAAGAGACCCTCGGCCGGGAAGGCGGCGCGAAGGGCGGCGAATTTTTCGGTCATCGGCCCGAAGCCATTTTCTTCAACGCGAACTTGACCAACTCTTCGGCGCTCGTGATTCCCGGCTCTTGTGTTTGCAAATCACGGACCGTTTTGTGCGCATCCACTTGCTTGTAGCCGAGAGCAATGAGAGCCAGAACGGCTTCATTGGCCTGGCTTTGCTCGGGGGTGGGGGCATGGGCGGCGCTGGCCACTTCCCACTCGGCCGCGACGCCGAGTTTGTCTTTCAATTCGAGAACGATTCGTTCCGCCGTTTTTTTGCCGAGGCCGCTGATTTTGGAGAGCGACGCGACATCGGCATTCACCACGGCGCTCTTGAAACTGCTCACGCTCATGCCGCTAAGAACCGCCAGCGCTAGCTTCGGCCCGATGCCGGTGACGTGATTGACGAGCAAACGAAAGAGATCGCGCTCGGCTGCGCTCATGAAGCCGTAAAGAATATGCGCGTCTTCGCGCACGTGCAGGTGGGTGAGAATCTGCACGGGCTGACCAGCGGCGGGAAGCTTGTCGTAACTGGAAAGCGGAATGAGCACTTCGTAGCCGACACCGCCGACATTGACGATCGCCTGGGTGGGCAGGGCGGAAACGAGTTGGCCGTGGAGGAAGGTGATCATGTGCTGTCGCGAGTCACTGCGTCGGCTTCAAGATAAGCGTGAGATCGATCGATTGTCCCTTCACAAAACTGAAACCCCGCGTGCTGTACGATTTCCAACCGGGCGGGAGCTGCGGATACTGCGCGCCGGCGATTTTTGTCGGCAGGATGATAAAGCGCGGGCCGGGCGCGTCCATGAACTGATGAACCTGTTCTGGATTCACGCCGCGGAAAAAGCCATGCGCGCGGCTGCGGAAATACCAGACAACGCTCGGCTCGAAGTAATCAACGTTGGAAAATTCCATCGCCGGTAATAGCTCGTGGCGCGATTTTTCAAAAAGCACAGAGGTAGGAAAAGCGCGCGCGGCCAGCGGAAACAGGCCTAACGATACGATCAAAGAAAAGACAACAGCGGCGACAGCGGTTCGCACCGCAAAGCGAGGTGAGCCGCGCAACTCAAAAAGATGGCGCGCGAGCAAAAGAGCGAGCAGGGGGAACACCGCCAGCGTGTAATGCGGCAACTTTGTTTTCACCACCGTCATAATGAGGAAGAGAATGGCGCAGCCGGAAATGAGATAAAGGTCGGTGGCGTCGCGCTGCCGCCAAAGTTTGCGGCCTAACGAGGGGAGCTTGATCGACCAGGGGAAGAAACTGATGAAGATGGTTACAAAATAATATGGCAGCGTCAGCAAATACGAGTGGAGCGTCTGCCCGCCGTGGCCTTCCAGGGCGCCGAAAGAGCGTTCCACGACATGGCGTCCGATGCCGACGTGGAAATATTCGCCCTGGGTTCGCAGCAGCGCCGGAATACCCCACAGCAGGACCAGCCCGAGCATGCCGGTTATTCCGGTGATAAACCAAAACCGGCGATTAACCGAGCGATCACGCAAAAAGAGTTTTGTGCTTGCGACCGTCAATAGCGGAATCCAGCCGAGTGGGCCTTTCGCAAGAAAAGCGAGAGCGAGGGCGGCGTAAAAGACGCATCGCCAATATTTTTGTCCACGTGGATTTCCTGGGGCAGGGGCTGTGCCTAACGAGTCGGCGAGCAGTTCGTAGCCGGCCCAATGCGCCGCCGTGACGAAGAAGACCAGCCACATGTCGGCGACCGCGGCCCGCGCGTGAATGAATGTTTGGAAGCACAGGGAAAAGATGATCGCGGCCCACCACCCGACGCTTTCGTTCCCGAGTCGGCGACCCCAGGCAAAAAGCAGCACCGCAATTAAGGCCGCCGCAACAGCCGAAGGAAACCGCGCCGCGAAATCGTTTTCGCCAAAAATGCGATAGCTCGTGATCTGCGCCCAATAAATGAAGGGCGGCTTATCGAAGCGATACTTGTTGTTGAAGTAGGGGACGACATAGTCGTGACGCTCGCGCATCTCCCGCGACGCCTCGGCGAAGCGCGGTTCATCACGGTCGACCAGAGGGATGCTCCACGTGCCGGCGGCATGCAGGCAGAGGCTGCCCAAAAAAATGAGAATGAAATTGCGGATTGCGGGAGACAGACCGGAGATTCAAAGATAGGCGCGCATGAAATACAAATGGGAATTTCCGCGCCAGTTTTTGCTACTCCTGTTTCTCGGGGGTCTGATGCTCGCGCTCAGTTTTTATTTTGATGAGACGATGCGGTGGTGGATCGCGCGCCATCAGAACGCCAGCGCCAAAATCTTCATGCGCAATGTCAGCCGTTTCGGCGATTGGCCTGAACACGCCGTGCTCGGGCTCGCCCTGTTAGCGATCGCCTATTGGCGCCGAAACAAAAAGTGGGTGCGGATTTTTTTGGCGATGTTGGTCGCGCTCGCGCTTGCAGGTACGGCCGCGCGTGTGATCAAGATCGGAGCGGGTCGCGCGCGTCCATCCGTGCAAACAGAAACGGCTTGGAACGGACCGAAGTTAAGCGCGCGCTACAATGCTTTTCCATCCGGCCACACCGCTGGTTCGACTGCATTTTTTGTGACGCTTGCTTTCGTCAGTTGGCGAATCGGCGTTGGATTTCTCCTCGTCCCGCTCCTCATCGCCTTTTCGCGAATGTATGTCGCCGCGCATTATCTTTCCGATGTTGTGTGCGCAGCATTGCTCGGAATCCTGGTCGCATATTGCGTGGCGCGCTGGGCGCGGCTGGGGAGCGCACGCGGCTCGCGTGCTGGTTTCGGCGGCCCGCCG
>JBDUCP010000014.1:0-15676 GCA_040003405.1 Verrucomicrobiota bacterium | reverse complement strand
CCGAGCGTTTGATGGCATCCGTTCCGGCTTTCCACAAAACGGCCAACGTTCTGGCGCGCTTACGCTAGTCTCGACGAGGGAAAAGTTTGCGGGTGACACAGTTGCCGCTACAGGGGGCACTCGACGGTGGCGCGTTCGGCCGAGCGAATCTTCTCGTCGGGCACGCGGCGCAAGCTGCGGACGATTCCAAGCTTGGATAACGTCCAGATGATCCATTTGGTGGGATCGAACTGCCACGGCTTTACACCGTTGCGGTAGTCATGCTGAAACTCGTGGTGATAGTTGTGGTAGCCTTCGCCGAAGGTGAAGAGTGCGAGCAGGAGGGAGTCGCGAGCGGAGCACTTGGTGGAATAAGGTTGCCGCCCGATGGCGTGGCAGGCGCTATTGATCAGGAAGGTGCAGTGTTGCAGTACGACGATGCGGGCGACGCCGGCGATGAGGAATGCGCCGAGCGCTCCGCTCCAGCCGTTCCAGCAATAACCCAGGATGGGCGGCAGCCCGAAGCTAACCAGCACGGCGATCCATTGCACATAACGATCCTGCCAGACGACGAGCTTGTCCCGTTGCAGGTCGGTGACGTTATCGTAGGGCTGGTCGGCATTTAATTTAAAGAGCAGCCAGCCGATGTGCGCGTGGAAGAAACCTTTGGAGATATTGTAAGGGTCGTCGTCGTGATCGACATGCTTGTGGTGGCGGCGATGTTCGCTGGCCCACATGAGGACGGAGTTTTCAAAAGCAGCGGCGCCGAAGATGAGGGTAAAGAGCCGGATAGGCCAACTGGCGTTAAATGCCATATGAGAGAAGAGCCGGTGATAACCTAACGAGATGCTAAAGCCGCAGGCACCAAACATAACGACAAAGAGCGCGATCTGAAACCAGTCGAGGCCAAAGTAGTAGAGGTAGAGCGGAACAGCGGTGAGAGTGAGCGCAAGGGTACCGATGAGGAAGGAGCTGGTGACCCAGTTAATGCGATCGAGTGGCAGGCGCAGCACCGATCGCGGCGGCGATGGCCGCCTATTCAACGGAGGTGGGCAAAGCGAATTCTCGCGCTTCTCAGGCGCGACGGGGCTGGGCATAAGTGTTGGCATGGCTGGCAATCTACCGCGTGGTTACAGCTTTGCCAGCCGGAGTGAGCTTTGCGCAGTAATGACGGCAAGCTCATTGAAGGAGCGAACGAGATGCTGGAAATTCGCACGCACCTGTCGCAAGGCGGCTTCATTAAATTGCGTCTTCTCCTCCGCGGGTAAGCCGCCCAGGAGGGTGTTTTCCAACTCCATGAGACCGAGCATCGAACCGATCTCCATCATCGGAGTGCGCATGCCTTCGGCGTGAGTGAGGAGCCACGCGTCTTTGGCGCTTTGACAGAGCTCCAGCGCCGCCTTGTGGCTATCGCTTTCTTTGCCGCTTTCGGCGCGCGCGGTGATATCGCGGATGTTGCACTGAATGACCTTCTCCTTATCGACCCAGTAGACGTTGCTGACAAATTCCACCTGGATCTGCTTCCCGTCTTTTCTGCGCAGCGGCAGGTTTTCGTAGCGGATGTATTCCTTCTCCTGGAGTTTCTCGAACGCCGCACGATTTGCCGCGATGTCCTTGAACTGTCCGATCTCCCATAGTTTGCGGCCGCGGAGTTCTTCAAAAGGGTAATCGAGCAGGTCGAGCAGGAACGGATTTACATCCATGATCTCGCCGCTGTTGGCATCGAGAATCAGGATACCGTCCTGGGCGGTTTCAAACAGGCGGCGATAGCGCAGCTCGGAGATGCGCAAAGATTCTATCCAATAGTTGTCCCGGCTTTGCCGGCGCGTTTCTTCGGTGGATTTAGTGGGTAGGTTGAGAACACTTGTTTTCATGGGGTAGGGGTGGGGATTTAACCTTCAGCCGCTGCTTGGGGGTGGGCATCATGCGCGGTGAAGCGCGCCGTAAATTTGGCGCCCCGGTTTAAGCCAGCGCTGGCCGCTTCCAGAGTACCGCCTTGAGCTTCCGTCAGCGTCCGGGCAATCGACAATCCGAGTCCAAGACCGCCGAAGCGAGGATGGATGGAGCGATCCGCTTGCTGGAATGGTGAAAATATCCGGGCCATCGCTTCGGGAGCAATGCCCATCCCGGTATCGCTGACCTCTATAATCAACTGGTCGCTGGCCTCGTTCCTGGTGGCGATCGTGACTCCACCCCCGCGCGGAGTGAACTTCAGCGCGTTGCCGATCAAGTTCGAGATCACTTGTTCGAGCTTTCCAGGATCGGCCTGCACTCCCGTCCGCTGCGCGCCGAGGTGAAGCTCGACCTTAACGCCAGCCACCTTTTGCTGGCTCGCCAGATTGGCAAGGGCGAAGCGGATTACCTCATGCGCATCGACCTTTTCGACCTTCAATTCCAGCGTTCCTTTGGCCAGGTGTGTCAGATCGAGTAGGCCATTAATCAAGCGCACGAGCGATTGCACATTGCGGCGAATGAGAGCCAGCGCCGGCCGATCAATTCCGGGGGAGGGCGGCGCCTTCTGAATCACATCCTGCACATCGTGCCCCAACTCCAGAACGTCCGCGGCATAGGATATGGCAGTAAGAGGCGTGCGGAGCTCGTGTGATAACATCGCCAGCGCAGTGGCGTGGGATTGGCTGGCGAGCTCGAGCGTAGCCACGTACTCGCGGGCGAGCTCCTGTGCTTTCACGCGCGCGCTAATATCGCGGATATTGCATTGGATCACCTTGTCGGAGCCGACGAGGTAAACATTGCTCACAAATTCCACCTGAATTTTCCGCCCCGACTTTGTCTCCAGCGGCAGATTTTCGTAGCGGATATACTCATTCCTTTGCAGCTTCTCGAAAGCCGCTTCATTCGCGGCAATATCTTGAAACTGGCCGATCTCCCAGAGCCGCAGCCCGATCATGCTCTCAAAAGGATAATCGAGCAGATCAAGTAGAAACGGATTTACATCCAGGATTTCCCCCGTGTCCGCGTCCAGAATCAAAATGCCGTCCTGCGCTGTTTCAAACAAGCGGCGGTAACGCAGCTCCGAGTCGGCCAGCTGCAGCTCCAAGTGATTTGCCCGGCTGGTGGCAGCTGTGACTTCTTCCACCGCTGAATTGCGAGGGGGGATCATCAGGTCAGGCTCGCGGTCATGTTAATATTGGCCTTAAGCAAGCGCGCGATCGGGCATTTTGTTTTCGCGGCCAGAGCGGCGGCCATGAAGGCGGATTGCGACACATCCGGAACCGTCGCGCGCACATCGAGCTGGATGTTCGTGACGGTCCAACCCGCCGCCAGATCTTCGAGGGTTGCCGTTGCCGTCGTTTCGATTCGCTCCGGGAGAAAGCCCGAGAGCCCCAGCTCATTCGAGAGTGCCATGGTGAAGCAGCCGCCGAGCGATGCGGCGATTAATTCATCCGGGTTGGTGCCGTTGCCCTGGGCAAATCGCGTCCTGAAGGAATACTGCGTTTCCTTAAGGACGCCGCTTTCCGTGGTCAAACTTCCCGCGCCCTCATGCAGGCTTCCGTTCCAGATTGCTGAAGCGTTCCGATTCATCATAGAATCCTCGGCCGCGATGTTATTTCCTGCCAATACTTGTGCGGCAGCACGTTATACCTTTGCGGTATGACGAGACGGTCGGAGCGAACGACTTCGCGGAAGTTGTTTTTCTTGCCGGGAACGTCAAAACGGGTGTATTTGGTTGATCCATCCGTATGGAACTTCGTCACCTACGCTATTTCGTCAGCGTCGCCGAAGCCTTAAGCTTCACCCAGGCCGCTAAAGAACTGCACACCGCGCAGCCCTCCCTTACACGCCAGATAAAAAGCCTGGAAAACGAGCTCGGCGTGCAACTGCTCCATCGCACCAAGCAACAGGTCACGCTGACCGATGAAGGCCGCTCTTTTCTCGCTGATAGCAAACGGCTCCTCGCGATCGCGGCCGAGACCGTCGAGGCCGTTCGGCGGAGGCACCGCGGAGAAGTACGCGCGCTCAACATCGGCTACGTTAGCAACCTCTTTTACGATTTGCTGCCGCGCACGCTCGCTTCCTTCCGCCAGTCCTTTCCCAGCATCTCTATCAACCTTTTCGACATGTCCTGCGGCGACCAATTTCGCGCGCTGGACGAAGGCAGGCTCGACCTCGGTTTTGTGGGATTGCACGAACCCATCGCTCTGCGCGGGTTCGAATTTCGCACGATCGCATCCTACAAGACCTTTGCCGCCTTACCCAAAAACAATCCCCTGGCCGCTAAGACCAGGGTGGAACTAAAAGCCCTCGCGCCCATGTTTTTCATCGGCATGTCCGAGGGCAGCTATCCCGGTTACCGGAGCTGGCTTACCCGCACCTGCGACCGCGCGGGCGTTACCCCCAAGGTATTGCAGGATGTCGATCTCGAGCGCACCATGATCCAGGCCGTCGGCGCCGGACTAGGTGTGGCCCTTGTGCCCGAGCAGGTGAAAAAGCTAAAGCACGAAAATGTCGTCTTCCGGCCAGTCACGCCGGCCGTCACGACGGAAGCTTGTGTCGCGTGGAAAGGCGAGAACCCGTCCGCGCCGCTGCAAGCTTATGTGGAGATTGTCGAACACGTCGGCCGCAGCATGCGCTGAGGTACGACGCCGATATAAAAGATAGCAGCGAGCCTTACCTAACGAGCGGTGCGCTACTTGCCCGCCTTCTTCTTGTTCGATTTAGCGAGCGCGAGGCGCTCTGTTTTCTTGCGGCGCGCCGCGCGTTTCCTGACGTTATCCCGACCTTGGCTGTTTCCCATAAGACTTCCATCTTCGCTCGGAGATGGCCATTTCCCAAATAGTTTCGCAGCCGTTTAAGAAGAAATTTTCTACCAACCCATCATCGCGCGCAGGAAAAAGAAGAGCACGCCGATGGTCACCAGCGCGAGCGGAGTGCGCGCGAGGAACTTCGTGGTCCCATCGAGGCTTTGGCCGCGCCGTGATTGCATGAAGGCGATCAAAGCTAAAATGAGACCGAGGCAGTAACAGACAAGCGCAACGGTCATTCCCGTCTGTGGGGTCCAGCCCGTGGTGGAACGCGGAAGCGCACCGCTCACCAGACCGAGTCCGAGAAAGAAAAACGACGCGAGTCCAAGTTTGCGCAGATGATTCATAGCCCACTTGCTTAAGCGATGTTGCAGACCGCGGCAACTCCGCGCAATCACTCGACGAACACGATGGATTCGCTACACATACGCCATGACACCACCACCAACTTCTCGGCCTGGGCAAAGTAGTAATCATCATTTCCGCTTTCACCTTCCGCATCGGCATCTCACTTCTGTTTTCGGAAACGACTGGTTTGCCCTTAAGGCGGAAGCTTTCGCCCGCTTCTTCGGTACCCCTGTCTTTCTCCTGGGGCAAACAGCGATCGTCGCCGTCTGGATTATATTAAACGCCATCGGGATTACGCATTTTGATGTTTATCCCTTTATCCTCCTGAACCTCGCCTTTAGCTTACAGGCTGCCTACGCCGCGCCCCTTATCCTCCTTGCGCAAGCTCGCCAGGCCGACCGCGACAAAGCGCATGCTGACGCCGACGCCCAGCATCGCGAGGCCCTGGCCCTCGCCAGTGAGGAGAGGCAGCTGGCTGGCGCAGAACAAAGCGCCAGGCTGCTCGAATTGATGCAACAGAACACCGACATGACCGCGCTAATCAAACAGTTAAGTGAGCGGATTGAGACCTTCACCGCAGAACTGCACGGCGAATTAATCAAGGGCGCGAAATAGCAGCGTTGAGAGTCATGGGACTTTTTTCTACAGATGGCTCCGCAGAATTAATAGGCTTGAGGACACGGCAGGCCTTAGCGCACACTTGCCCCATGAAATTCCAATTCTCCATTTCTATGGTGCTCGCGGCGATGCTCAGTTCCGCTGCCATTGCGCAGCTTTCACCCACGCCATCGGGAGCTACCCCGCCGCCGATGGAGTTCGATCAGTTCATTCTGGTGTTGCTGGTTCGCCCACCCAACCCACCGGAGATTCCTAAACCGGAGCTGGCGCAACTCCAGGATGGACACATGGCAAATATCCGGCGTCTCCATGCGGAAGGTAAACTTCTGAAAGCGGGACCGACCGAGGATCAGTCCGGCCGGGACGTGCGCGGCATTTTCATCCTCACTACTGACTCCGTCGAGAAGGCGCGCGAATGGGTTGGAAGCGATCCGCTGATTAAACGCGGCCGGCTCGTGGCCGAATATCTGAAGTGGTATGTGGAGAAGGGGAGCTTGAAGTAAGGGAAATGAACGACGAATGAGCCGCAAGAAACGTCATTGGATCAGACGCCACTCCTTGACCATCGTCGCCGCAGTGTTGCTGCTACTGTGGATAGGCGGTTACCTTTGGCTCGATCCCAAGACGCATCTCGGCGCTTTCTGCGGGAACGCGATTGCGGATTGGAGCGGTTCGCTGGTGATCATTCTCGGGACAAAGTTTTTCTATGAAATAGGATCGAGCGAAAGCCGCCCGGTGCGCGGCCGCAGCCGGTCCAAGGTGTGGGAATTTGTCCGCGAACATTCGCTGCTGCTTTTCATCGGCGTAACCGGCATCGGTTGGGCGCTGCTCTTCTGGAAGACGAGCCCGGAGGATAAATGGGGCCAGGTCGTAGGCAATCTGCTTTCGGAGTGGGGGCAGATGGCGGGATTGGTGTTCCTGACCAAGCGGCTGGTGGAAGCAGGATCGAAGGTCTAGTTGCCCGAGCTTCCTGGCTCATTTTTCTTTGTGCGTTCAGCGGGGCCGGGTATGCTCGGCGCGATGAAGTTTACCATCGCCCGCATTTTACTACTACTACTAGCCGGCCAGCTCCCGGCTTTCGCCTCCAATAGCGTGGTGAACCTGTCGCACTACGACTTAATGCGGCCGGATTTTGAACAGATGAAGCGGGAAGGCATTGTCGGCATTATTCATGAAGCGACTTATCCCAAGTTTGATCGTGATAGCTACTACGGCGCGCGGCAGGATGCGGCGACGCGAGCGGGCTTGCTTTGGGGTGCTTATCATTTCGGCGATGCGACTGATCCGATCCGGCAGGCGGAACATTTTTTGAGCGAGGTAGCGGCGCAAACACGGGGGCCGGCGCTGGAACCGAGTGGAGTATTGCTGGTGTTGGACTTTGAAAAGAACGGGCATTACCCGGGCGGGACGATGCGGGTGGATCAGGCGGTAACGTTTGTGGAACGGATCCATCAAAGGACGGGGCATTACCCGGGATTATATTGCAGCGAGTACCGGCTGCGGCAGGTGCTATATGGCTCAAAGGTAACAGAGGCCCAGCGGCGCGTGCTATCGAATTGCTGGCTCTGGATCGCGAATTATCATTTCGAGCCGCGCCAGACGGCGCCATGGAGTCGCTGGACGCTTTGGCAGTACACGGGGGACGGCGTGTGCGATCTGCCACGCGGGTCTTATCCGAAGAGTGTGGCCAATGTGCGCAAAGCGGAACGGAATATTTTTCGTGGTGATCGGGCAGCACTAGTCGCTTTTTGGCAAGAGCACGCCTGGCAGTCGGGCGAGTGAGCCGCGCGAAAACAAGAGATGGGCACGGATAATCTCGCCGTTTTCTTTTTAGCTCAAGACGAGCAGACCGCGCAGTCGGTCATGGCGCGGTTGACTGCCTTTATCCGTGCGGCGCAACATTCGCTCGATCTCGCCCTGTATGATATGCGCCTGGGCGATGCCTTGAAGGCCGAGCTAGTAGCCGCCTTACGGGAACGCGCGGCTGCGGGCGTGGCCATCCGCATTTGCTACGATGGCGATAAGCTGCCTCGGCCAAATGTGGCGGCGGGACAGGATCCGGCGCCAGCCGGCACAGGTGCTTTTGTCGAGTCGTTAGGTTATCCGTGGCGTCGCATCGCGGGGATGAAGTTAATGCACAATAAGTTCATCGTGCGCGACCGGCAAGCGGTCTGGACGGGTTCGACTAATATGACGAACGATGCCTTAAGCATCATGGAGAACAATATCGTCGTGCTCGATTCGGTGCCTTTGGCTAACTCCTATGCGCAAGTCTTTGCGGAGTTATGGGAGAAGGAGAATTTTGAAGAGACTGGTAACATAAAAACGGAATCCGCTACGCTGACCTATGCGGGGCAGCCAGCAACGGTGCGCGTAATGTTCTCTCCGGGGTGCGGATTGGAGATCGATACGGAAATAGCCAGACGCGTGAGCGTGGCGCAACGTCGTGTCCGCATCTGTAGTTTACTCATTAACTCAGGCACACTTATCTCGGCGCTGCTGGAGTTACTGCGCGCCGGACGGGTGAAGGTCGATGGCATTTATGATCGCACGCAAATGGCCGACGTTTACCGGCAATGGCAGGAAGTGCCGCAGAACCGCTGGAAGGTCGGCGCCTTACAAGACATCATCGCGCGGGCTGGGTTAGTAGGAAAAAACTCGACCCCTTACAGCCCAACCGGGCGCCATGATTTCATGCACAACAAAGTGCTGGTGGTGGATGACACCGTGATCACCGGCTCCTATAACTTCTCGCGCAGCGCGCAATTCAACGCGGAGAACATTCTTTTCATCGATAGTGCGCCACTGGCCGAGGCTTACTCCGGTTACATCGATCACCTAAGGGCTAAGTATGGGATGAAAAGCCACACTTAAGCGGTGCGGTCGCGAAGGGGAATTTTCTTCAGACGTGACTCGGACCGGGTACCGCGATACTTTCGGCCATGTCTTTGTCGCTGCTCCTCGGTATTACCTATTTTATGTCGGAAGCAGTGTTAACCGTAACGAGACGCTCGCGGGGCACGGGAGTAAGGCAAGACCGGAGTACGTTACATGTATTATGGCTCGTGATCATGGCGAGCATAGCGACGGGAGTGTACGTCGCCTTGCATTGGAGGTCGGCGCGCTTACCCCACTGGGATTGGATCGCCATCGTGGCCGTGGTGTTGTTTGTTACCGGCCTGTTCGTTCGGTGGTGGGCGATTGTCGTGCTCGGTCCCTTTTTCACGGTGGACGTTCAGATCGCGAGGGACCATGAGCTTGTGGAAACAGGACCCTTTCGCCTGGTGCGTCATCCGTCTTATACCGGAGTCATGCTAGCTTTCGTCGGTTTCGCTTTGACGCTCGAGAACTGGGCGGCGCTTCTCATCGTGCTGGTGCCGATCTTCACCGCGTTCATTCATCGCATGAATGTGGAAGAGGAGGCACTGCTCGCTGGGTTGGGGCAGCGCTACTCCGTTTACATGACGCGGACGCGGCGGCTTGTGCCTTTCGTGTACTAACTCCAACGGTTAGACGTTGAAAATCCTCATCGCACCGGACAAATTTAAAAACTCGTTAGGTGCACGTCCAGTAGCCGAAAGTATCGCGCAGGGTCTGCGCGAAGTGCTTCCCGACGCCGTTCTGGTTACCTGCCCGATTGCCGATGGCGGGGAGGGGACAGCAAGCGTAATTGGGGAAGCATGCGGTGGCGAATGGTGTGAGTGCCCTGTCCGTGATGCGCTCGGCCGTGAGATCAAAGCGCGTTATGTCTGGTTGCCAGAAATGGCGACAGCCGTCTTGGAGATGAGCGAAGCCGCCGGCCTGTGGCGGATCGCTCCCCACGAACGCGATTTACTTCGTAGCGACACCTATGGTGTCGGTGAAATGATTCTCGACGCCACGCGCCGCGGCGCGGGAAAAATAATCATTGGATTGGGTGGCAGTGCCACGAACGATGGTGGTTTCGGAATGGCTCGCGCCTTAGGGTGTCGCTTCTTCAACAGGAACAACACTCTGGCGGAGTCGGTGGCTGACTTGGCTGATCTGACGCGGATAGAAACATCGGAGCGGGTCGCGCTTCCACCTATCGTCGCGGCCGCAGATGTTCGTAATCCACTCCTCGGCACACGCGGCGCCACCCACGTGTTCGGTCCGCAGAAGGGCGCGGCTTACGATCAGTTAGCCCAACTCGAGCAGGCGCTCGTGCGGTTAGCCAATGTCACAGCGCGCGATTTAGGCTGCGACTATCGTGAGGCGGAGGGAAGCGGCGCCGCCGGCGGGCTGGCCTTTGGCCTAGTGAGCTATTGCAATGGCCAAATCCGGTCCGGGTTTGACCTTGTCGCTACAATGATTGGTCTTGAAGCTAAGGTTCGGGATGCTGACATGGTCATCACTGGGGAAGGCAGCCTCGATCAACAAACGCTGGAAGGGAAAGCCGCCGCGGGTGTTGCTCACCTCGCGCGCAAGCATGGCAAACCTATCTACGCCATTGTAGGACAGACGAGCGGCGGTGCGGCCTGCGAAAATCTTTTCGACGGAGTTTGCGCGTTAGCACGGGGAACGGTGACTGTAGCCGAGGCAATGATGCAGACCACCTCCTTGCTGCGGATGCGTGCACGGGAGTTGGCGAGCTCGACGTTTTGATTGGCAGGGATGGAAACTGCGATACTTTCATCTCGCCATGCCGAAATATTTAGTCGTTAGCACCAGTGGGAATCCCGAGAGCAACAGCCGTCAGATGGGCCGCCTCGCGTTCAGTCATCTGCAAAAAGCCGGGGTAGAAGCCGAGTGGCTCGATATCAGCGAGCTCGATTTGCCGTTGTGCGATGGGGATGCTTGTTACACTCAACCCGCGGCACAGAAGCTAAGCCAGGCTATTAACGCGGCGGACGGTATCATGGTCGCTACTCCGGTCTATAACTACGACGTTAGCGCGGCGGCTAAGAACATGGTGGAACTAACCGGGAGCGCGTGGGAGAACAAGGTGGTCGGATTTCTCTGCGCTGCCGGGGGTATGAACAGTTACATGTCGGTTATGGCTTTCGCTAATAGTCTTATGCTCGATTTTCGCTGTGTCATTACCCCGCGGTTTGTTTACGCCACCGGCCAATCTTTTAAGAACGACAAGCTTCAAGACGCGAAGGTGCGCGTACGCATCGAAGAGGCTGCCGGTGAATTGGTCCGCTTTACTCAGGCCTTACGCGGCTGACCAATGACGGATATTTGCCATCGACGAGTGACTAATGTCTTTCTAGAACGTGTTCTCATATGAGCACGTATATCACTCGTCGGTGCTTTCTCGGCACCACCGGGACGGCGGTATCGGCCGCGCTTCTCGGCTCGTCGTTTCTGAGCGTCGGCAAAATGCTGGCTGCTACTCCCTTGGTGCGCCGCAATGTCGGAGGATTAAACGAGCCATGAACCTCTGGATTGGCACTTCCGGTTTTCAATATGCGGAGTGGAAAGGAACTTTCTATCCGGAAGACTTATCAACGGCGAAGATGCTGTCCTTCTATGCCGCGCGCTTTTCCACCACGGAGGTGAACTACACTTTTCGCAGAATTCCCAGCGGAAAGACGATCGAGAATTGGTTTCAGGCCACACCGGCGCGGTTCAAGTTCAGCCTGAAAGCGCCGCAAAAAATAACGCACTTCGCGAAGCTGCGCGATTGCGGCGATACCTTGCGCTACTTTCACCAAGTCGTCGCGGACTTGGAGGCGAAGCTGGGCCCGATCCTCTTTCAATTACCGCCAGCCTTCAAGAAGGACGCCGCGGTTCTGGCCGCCTTTCTCAAGGATATTCCTGCTGGGTTGAGGGCAGCGTTCGAATTTCGTCACGAGTCCTGGTTTGACGAGGAGGTCTTTGCTTTGTTGCGAGAGCACAACCTGGCACTCTGCATCGCGGATAGCGAGAAGTTGTCTACTCCATTTGTCAGCACGGCCGATTACGGCTACCTCCGCTTGCGGCGAGAGGACTATGAAGCGGCGGACGTGGGGCGATGGGCGGAAGCGATCAACGCACAGACTGGGCGCTGGGCCGATGCATTTATCTACTTCAAGCACGAAGAGAGTGGCATGGGACCGAAATTAGCATCCCAGTTGAACGGGATCCTTGCGAAATCTTCCGTTGATTGTCGGAGTGGGTTTTCAGATTTGCCACCGTGAGTTTTTAAGGTGGTCAGGGAAATGGATTGATGTAGTTTGCATCGACGACCGGTCTTTCGACTGGGCGCCATTGCAGCCACTGAAGTGACTGGTGAGATTCACCCCCTTGGTCATCCGTAGGGGAGCGCGCGCGGACCTTCGCACGGTCATCAGGGTTACTGAGAAGCTTCTAAGCAGCAACGCTTCGCCGCTGTTTGACGAGACTGGAAGTCGAGCGATACGCGGGACGCTTGCTCCTGCGCTTCGGTTTCAACGATTGATTTCGGTTCAAGCTTTCCTGCAGGACCTTCACCAGATCCACGACATTTGTAGTCCGCGGGGCGGCCGTCGGCTTGTCGGCTATTTCCTTTTTCTGAGCCTTGCGCTCGATCATTTCCATGACCGCAGTCCGGTACTCATCGCGATATTTCTCCGGCTCCCATGCTACCGACATGCTTTCGATGAGAGACTGCGCCATCTTCAATTCCTTGTCCGTAATGCCGCTTACTGGACCGTTCTTTAACTCTTCGGGACTGAGGATCTCGTGGGCGAAATGCATTAATTCAAGGATAAGGAAGAGCCCATCCGGCTTGACCGACGCCAGATGCTCTCGGTTGCTAATGACCACTTTGGCGATGCCGATCATATTTGTTCCCGTCAACGCCTTATGTAAAAGAGTGTAGGCCTTCTCGCCTCCTTTTTGCGGCTCGAGAAAATAGGGCTTATAGAAATACTTCGGATCGACTTGTTCCAGTTCGACGAAGTCAGTGATGTCAATCGAATGGGTGGACTCGATCTTTACCTTCGCGAAATCTTCCTCCTTCAGGACAATGTAGCGGCCGCGCTCATACTCAAAGCCCTTGACGATTTGGTCCGCCGCAACTTCCTTGGCATCGGCCTCCGCTACCTTCTTGTATTTGATCGGGCTAAGGTCGGTCGCGCGCAGTTGTCGAAAGCTCAGCTTTTCCTCGCGAGTCGCCGGGTAAACGGCAATGGGAATGTAAACAAGCCCAAAGCTGATACTGCCTTTCCAGATCGGACGCATAATTGATCGCGGCCACTTACCTATAAGTAAGGCGCGGTGTCAACGACAAATGATTTCGAGTAGCGGGGAGGCGCCAGACACGCCAAAGTGGTAGCTACCGACATGCAAGCAATCCAGGGCCTTCATCATGTCACTGCCATTGCGGGACCGGCGCAGGAGAACCTGGATTTCTATGCCGGCATCCTCGGCATGCGATTGGTGAAACGGAGCGTAAACCAAGACGATCCCGGCTCCTATCATTTGTTCTACGCCGACGCGGAGGGTCACCCCGGGACCGATCTAACGTTTTTTCCCTGGACGCAAATGGCAGCGAACCGGGAGGGATATGGATTGAGTAGTGAAGTGGCGCTGGCTGTGCCGCCCGGCAGTCTTCATTTTTGGAGCGATCGTCTATTCCAGCATGATGTTTCGATGAATCCTCGCGAAGTGCGGTTTGGGCAGGAAGTGCTCCCGATAACCGACCGGCATGGCTTGCATCTCGCCCTGGTGGAAAGCCAAGACTCGTTAGGCAGGCCGTTCACTCCATGGAGCGGCAGTCCTATTCCAGCCGAACATCAGATTCGCGGCCTCGAATCTGCCCGCATGATCCAACGCGATCTTATCGTTACAGCTTCGTTCTTGATCGAGGCGATGGGGTTCAAGCATCTCGGGACGGAAAATGGTTGGCATCGCTATGGCTTGGGAGAAGGAGGATCTGGCACCTATGTCGAGTTGCACGAAATGCCCATGGCCGGTCGGGGCGTGTGGGGAAGGGGAAGTATTCATCATTTGGCGTGGCGCGTGGCAGATGAAGCGCATCAGCTAGAGTTGCGCCAGCGCGCAGTAGCAGCCGGCGCGCATGCCACCTTCGTGATCGATCGCTTTTGGTTTAAGTCTGTTTATTTTCCCGAGCCGGGAGGAGTCCTATTTGAACTAGCCACCGACGGCCCTGGCTTTGCGGTAGACGAGGATAGCGCGCACCTCGGGGAATCGCTTGTCTTACCTCCGTGGCTGGAGACGAACCGCACGGCAATTGAGGCTGCTCTGCCGAAGCTCACGATGCCAGGTAAGCAGAGGATTACGGTAGATCAGTGGAGGCAGCGGGAATAAGCTCTATCTCGCCAAGATAACGGACGCGTACCTGCGTGCCTTCGAGGGAAATGAATGGTAGCTTTGTTCCCGGTTGAAGGGTTGTCTTACCGTATGGAATGTCGATCACGATCGGCCGCGTGATAGTCACGAATGGTTGGACGGATGGAATGACAGGTCTTATCGATTGGATGGGTGCTTTCGAGCCTATGCTTAGGGCCATCACGGGATGAATTTCCCATACGGCTTTGCTCTTATCGGTTCGCCGCCGATTTTTCGTCGCATCTTTGCCCGAGTGGTCGGTATCGAAGAAAGCCTTGCCGGTTACGGTGATAACAGGGTGGCGGGTAAGCCGAGACGTAAGGGCGCTTCCTGCCTTGAACGGAAACGAAATTTTCATCCAGGAGAAAACTACCGTCCGCAGAGGACACCATCGCGCTCCGAGGGGAATCTCGACCACTACCTTCCCTCTCTTAGTGCCATTAGCGTCCACTAAGACCATATGAATGTCACCATCGTCCTCAGCCAGGACGCTGGTAACACGACCGGTGAGAGCAAACCACGAGAGTTCATTGCCGCTACGTCCGCCACCGCGTGGCATTCCGGTTGGTCCTTTCCAGGAAAACATTTCCGATGGCGTGATCGGATGAACATCGATCCTTTCGGGCTCCGATAACTCTGTCTTAGCCCGCCAACGCGCTACGCCATGGCTTTCTTCGCACGCGCACGGCGAGCGATAGGTTACCTCCGGTTTTGATTTCGCATAAGCCGGTGCGACGCCAACCAGAAGAAGCGCCGCAGTAGCCAGGGGGCGAAACATTCCCTTTAATGAATGTAGCGCCAAGGCCGCCGGGGCTATTTCCCCAGCAGAATCAGTATTCCGGCGATGAGGGCGAGGATGCCCATGACAATCGCGGGAATAGCGATGGCGGGAACAAGCGCCATGATGCCAATGAGAATGAGATAAACCGCCAGTAGCAGCATGCCGATGTTTTTAGTGATCATATGAGTAGTTGCTTCTAAGTTCGCCGACTTCCTAAGCGGGCGGGTGATTGAGTTATCGTCAGTATCGGCGGGCAGAGGTGCTTGTCGACAAAAAACGGAAAGGCGCGTCAGTACAGGCGATATTCCTCAATGCGCCAATGTCCTGACTCCCACATCAACAGCACGCGCTCGGCCGCGAATTGTTTGGGTTCGAAGGTGGTGCGAAAGCGAATGCTTTCGTAGCGGCTATCGGGCGCTCCGGTCAACTCATGGGTGAAGGCCGCCCCGATGAAGTTGCGCGAAATGGGCCGGCGAAAAGAGCGCGCCGCCCTTTGATCGAACGAATAAATTGCCCCCTAGTCGTCGCTGCCTGCAATCGCTCCGGCTCGAGGTCATAGGCTTCGAAATATTCCTCCGCATCGATTACCTTGAGCCAGGCTAATGCCGCCGCGCGTGCGTGGCGGATGGAGTGGATGGCACAACCATCGGCGCAGAGAAGAACAAGGCAGTTCAGAAAAACCCGCTCGCATGAATTCAATAAAATAGCGAGAGTCGCGTCGGCGCACAACGAGATTTGTCGATTGCCATTACGCCGGGTCCCAGTACTAATGATGAATCCCACTGCATGGAAGCTATCGCTCAGAATCTGGAACGCGTTTTAGGGCAAATTTCCGAGGCGGTAAGCAAGGCGCACCGGGCAGTAGGCGAGGTGCAACTGATCGCCATTTCGAAAACGCACGAGGTGGAAA
>JBDUCP010000145.1:0-4637 GCA_040003405.1 Verrucomicrobiota bacterium | reverse complement strand
GATCTGACGGAAGCACGTCCGTTTAATCTGATGTTCTCAACGCAGATGGGCGCTTCAGCCGATCCGGAATCGATCGCATATCTGCGGCCGGAAACGGCGCAATCGATTTTCGTGCAATTCAAGAACGTGCTCGATACCTCGCGCAAGAAACTGCCGTTCGGGATCGCGCAGATCGGAAAGGCTTTTCGCAACGAGATCAATCCGCGCAATTACATTTTCCGCTCCCGCGAATTCGAGCAGATGGAACTCGAATATTTCTGCCGGCCGGAGCAGGGAATGGAGCTACTGGAGTATTGGAAGGAAGAGCGGCTCAAGTTTTACGAGAACATCGGGCTCGCGCGCGAAAAGCTGCATGTGCTGACGGTGCCTGCTGCGGATCGCGCCTTTTATTCCAAGGGGACCTATGACATCGAATACGAGTTTCCATTTGGCCGGCAGGAACTCGAGGGCGTGGCGTATCGCACGGATTACGATCTCAAGCAGCATCAGGAAGCGAGCGGGAAGTCGCTGGATTATTTCGACGAGGAAACAAAGCAGCGTTTCATCCCGCACGTGATCGAGCCGAGCGCGGGAGTCGATCGCACAGTGCTCGCGCTTCTTTGCGAAGCCTATGACGAGGAAACGGTGACGGATGAAAAAGGAAAGAGCGAAACGCGCATCGTCATGCGTTTTCATCCGCGCGTGGCGCCGATCAAGGTGGGCGTGTTTCCGTTGTTGAAAAATAACGAACAACTCGTGGCCAAAGCGCGCGAGATCCAGGCGAAGTTGCGTTCCGAGATGAACGTTTTTTACGACGAAACCGGCGCGATTGGCCGCCGTTATCGGCGGCAGGACGAAGCGGGCACGCCCTTCGGTATCACCGTGGATTTTGAAACGCTTGGCGAAAAGGACGCTGCGTTGCGTGACACCGTGACCTTGCGACACCGCGACTCAATGAAGCAGGAGCGGGTTCGGATCGACGAGCTGAGTGATCTTCTTCGCTCCCACATCGGCTGAGGTTTTCCGACCACGCGCGCTCGCACAGTTGTCTTTTGCGGATTTCCTGCTTTCCTGTTTGCCCTTATGGGAGTTCCCAAACGCAAAACTTCGAAGATGCGCCTGCGCACGCGCAAAGCCTCGCACCGCTGGCAACCGCCGCAGCTCAATAAATGCACGCAGTGCGGAAGCACGGTGGCATCCCATACCGCGTGTCCGGCCTGCGGTTATTATAAAGGCCGCCAGGTGCTGACGGTCGATACGTAGGAGTTGTAGCGGCGTTTGTGTCAAACGCCGAACTTTTGCATCCGGCGCCTGGCCCAAGCGCTGCTACAACTTTGGTTTTGCATTCGCTCTCCGAAATCGGCAAAATCGCCCCTGGATGAAAATCGCACTCGATGCCATGGGCGGCGATTTCGGGCCGCCGAACATCGTCGGTGGCGCAGTCCTGGCGCTGGAGGAATATCCCCACATCGCAAAACTTTATTTGGTGGGCGATACGCCGCGGATCGAAGCGGAGCTGAAGAAACATGGTTGTAGCGATGGCCGGGTGGAGATCGTGCACGCGACGCAAGTGGTGGAGATGAGCGATGGCGCAGTCGAAGCAGTGCGCCGTAAGAAAGATTCGTCGGTTAGTCGCGCGGTTGATCTTGTGAAAAAAGGAGATGCGGCCGCCATCGTCAGCGCAGGCCACACCGGCGCGGCGGTCGCGGCGACGACGATAAAACTGCGCACGCTGCCCGGCATCGACCGGCCCGGCATCGCGGCGGTTATCCCGACCGAGACGAACCTTTTCGTTCTCATCGATGCCGGCGCGAATAGCGATCCACGTCCGGAACATTTATTGCAATACGGCATCATGGGTTCGGTTTATTCGCGACATGTCCTCGGTTACAAAAATCCTTCGCTTGGGTTGATGTCGATTGGCGGCGAGGACGTGAAAGGCAGCGAATTGACGAAGGAAGTTTTCAAAATGCTCAAGCGCAGCGCGCTAAATTTTCGCGGCAATATTGAAGGGCATGATCTCTTTGCCCACCCCGTCGAAGTGGTGGTGTGCGATGGTTTCGTCGGCAACGTCATTCTGAAAACTTGCGAGTCGGTCGGCGACGCCATCTTTAATTGGCTCAAACACGAGCTGACGAAAAATAAGGTCCGCATGGCCGGCGCGTATCTCGCGCAGAGCGCCTTTCGCGCGATCAAAAAAAAGGTGAACTACGAGGAGTACGGCGGCTCACCTCTTCTCGGCGTCAACGGCATCTGCATCATCGCGCACGGCGGCAGCACGCCGCTCGCGATCAAAAACGCTTTGCGCGTTGCGGCCGAATCGATTGAACAGCAGGTCAACCCGCATATCGTCGAGGAAGTTAGCCGTTATCATGAAACGACAGCCCCGCTCGAGTCCGCGCTCCGCTAAACCGCAGCGCAGCGTTTCCATTACCGGCACCGGCAGCTACGTGCCGGAAAGAATTCTCACCAACGCCGACCTGTCGAAGATGGTGGACACGAGCGACGAGTGGATCATCACCCGCACCGGCATTCGCGAGCGCCGCATCGCCGCCGCGGATGAAGACACCAGTGATATGGCCATGAACGCAGCACTTCGCGCCATCGAACAAGCTAAAATTTCGCCGAAGGACATCGACCTCATCCTGCTCGCCACCGCCACGCCCGACATGTTGTTTCCCGCGACTGCCTGTCTTGTCCAAAAAAAGATTGGTGCGAGCAAGGCCGCCTGCCTCGATGTCTCCGCCGCCTGCGCCGGCTTCCTCTTCGCCGTCGAGATCGCGCAGCAGTTCATCACTTCGCACACCTACGACACCGTCCTCGTTATCGGCGCGGAAAAACTCAGCTCCATTACCAATTGGACTGATCGCAACACTTGCGTCCTTTTCGGCGACGGCGCGGGTGCGGCCATCCTGCAACATCGCAGCGGCGCCGCCCACGGCGTCATCGCCACCCACGTGGGCAGCGATGGGAATTACGCCGACATCCTCTTCATGCCCGGCGGCGGTTCGCGCACCCCGATCACGCGCGAGAACGCCGACCAGCATCTGCAAACCATCCACATGTCCGGCAAAGACGTTTACAAGCAAGCCGTCACCGCCATGATGTCCGCCACTAAAAACGTCCTCGACCAGGCTGGCCTAACGATCCAGGACATCGCCTGCGTCATTCCGCATCAGGCGAACATCCGCATCATCGAAGCCATCGCCGATCGCCTGGACATCTCGCTCGAAAAGTTTTTCGTGAACGTCGATCGTTACGGCAACACCTCCGCCGCTGCTGTGGCCATCGCCCTCGACGAAGCCAATCGCTCCGGCCGGATCAAACCGGGCGACTACGTCCTCCTCGTCGTCTTCGGCGGCGGACTTACCTGGGCCAGCACGGTGATTGAGTGGTAGCTTGGCGCATGTTAATCGACACTCACGCGCATCTCGACTATCCGGATTTCGTTCCCGATTTCGATGAAATGCTGCGTCGCGCGCACGACGCCGGCGTCACCCGCATCATCACCATCGGCACCTCTATCGCGAGCAGCCGGCGCGCGGTCGAGTTGGCCGAAAAATACCAGAATGTCTTTGCCGTCATCGGCGTTCATCCCACCACTGCCGACGAAGCGGGAGAAGATGTCATCACGCCGCTGCGCGAACTCGCCGCTAGCAAACGCGTCGCCGCCATCGGCGAGACCGGGCTCGATTATCACGATTTGCCCAGCCAGAAAGCCGCGAAGGATAAAAAAGTGCAAGTCTTCGCCCGCGCCTTGCAAGGCGAGACCGATGAAGAAATAGAGGCCGGCCTGCACGACGGCGCTTACAAATCCAAACAAGCGAGCCTGTTCGAGCAGCAACTCGATCTCGCTGCCGAACTCGGCCTCAACGTCGTCATTCATCAGCGCGACGCCTGGGACGACACGCTCGAAATCATCCGGCCCTATTCGGGAAAGTTGCGCGGCGTTTTCCATTGCTTCGGCGGCACGCGCACCCAGGCCGATGAAGTCCTCGCCCTGGGCCATCTCGTCTCCTTCACTGGCATCGTCACCTTCAAGAACGGCGCGCCGGTGCGGGAGATCGCCGCGCAGTTGTCGTTAGGCGACTTTATGGTCGAAACCGATTGCCCGTATCTTGCGCCCGTACCGTTTCGCGGAAAACGTTGCGAGCCCGCGCACACCCGACTCGTCGCCGATTCCATCGCCGCCGCACGCGGGATCAAGGTAGAAGAACTCGCGCGCTCGACGACCGAAACCGCCGAGAGTTTTTTCCGTCTCGGGTAGCGCACGCCTCTCGCGCGCTATCCGGAGACGGCTTGCGGTCGTTCCTTCGCGGGAGGCTTCGCGCCCAGCGCGTGGCGGACGAAGTTATTCCCGATGTCCCACATGGGGCCGGGGAATTTCCGGCATTCGGTCAGGGCGCGGTCGAGCGCGCTGACGAAGAGATCGACTTCGCGTTCGCCGATGATGAGTGGCGGCAAAATCTTGATCACGTCCATGGCGTGCCCGGCCACCTGGGTGAGGATGCGGTCGCGCGCGAGCAATTGGCTGACGATCATCTGCGCGAAAAGCACCTTGTCCACTTTATGCAGGAGCTTCCAGGCCATCTTGAGCTTGAACTCGTTAGGCTCGTGGAATTCGATGGCGATGATAAGCCCTTTGCCGCGCACTTCCT
>JBDUCP010000144.1:0-4679 GCA_040003405.1 Verrucomicrobiota bacterium | reverse complement strand
GCGATGCGAAAGCCTGCGCCTAACGAGCTGTATTGCTTGATCGCGTTGATGCGTTTGCGCGCGGCGCCGACCGTCATCATCTCGCGCGGCAACAAAAGATAAGCGTAGGCTTTGTGCTCCGCCCGCCCGACACGCCCACGCAATTGATAAAGATCGGCGAGCCCGAACCGGTCCGCGCGGTCAATGATGATCGTGTTCGCGTTTGGAATATCGAGACCGCTCTCGATAATCGTCGTGCAAACGAGCACGTCGATCTCTCCGGCGACGAAACGCGTCATGACGGATTCCAAATCGTCCGCGTCCATCTGTCCGTGGCCGAAATCGACGCGCGCCTGTGGACAAAGCTCGGCGATGCGCTCTCGCGTCTTCTCGATCGATTGCACGCGGTTGTGCAGGAAATAAACCTGGCCCTGGCGCTCGAGCTCGCGATTGATCGCATCCCGAATAATGCGCTCATCGTATCCGCACACGATCGTCTCAACCGGGAGGCGGTTGAGCGGCGGCGTCTCGATGGTGGACATGTCTTTTACGCCGACGAGCGAGAGATAAAGCGTGCGCGGAATCGGCGTGGCCGAAAGCGTGAGCACATCGACGAGTTTGAAGAGTTCCTTGAATTTCTCTTTGTGCAGCACGCCGAAACGCTGTTCCTCATCGATCACGACGAGGCCGAGGTCCTTGAATAGAACGTCGCCGGAGATGAGACGGTGCGTGCCGATGACAATGTC
This sequence comes from Verrucomicrobiota bacterium, assembly GCA_040003405.1. GTDB lineage: Bacteria > Verrucomicrobiota > Verrucomicrobiia > Chthoniobacterales > UBA10450 > JBDUCP01. The sequence continues at coordinate 3,954 of JBDUCP010000144.1, read as the reverse complement.
GATGCCGCCGTCGCGCAGCAGTCGTAAAACTTTGCGCTGCTCTGCCGGTGAACGAAAACGGCTGAGCATTTCGATGCGCACTGGGTAGTCGAGCATGCGCTGGCGAAACGTTTCGAAATGCTGCTGCGCCAGAATGGTGGTCGGAGTAAGCACGGCCACCTGCTTGCCGTCCATCACCGTTTTGAAGGCCGCGCGAATAGCCACCTCCGTTTTACCAAAACCGACATCGCCACAGATCAGCCGATCCATCGGGCGCGGCTGTTCCATGTCGCGCTTCGTCGCCGCGATGGCGGTTAATTGGTCCGGCGTTTCGCGATAGGGAAACGAATGCTCGAATTCACTTTGCCATTTCGTGTCCGGACCGGTGGCATAACCGTGTTGCGTTTCCCGCTCGGCCTGCACCGACAACATTTTGGCGGCGTAATCAAAAATAGATGCGACTGCATTTTTCTTGGCGCGCGACCATTTCGCATCGGCCAGCGAACTGAGCGGCGGAGATTTTTTTCCGACGCCGACATAGCGCGAAACGAGATAGGCCTGCTCCAACGGAACGTAGAGCTTCGAATCATTGGCGAACTCCAGCGCGAGCACATCCTGCGTAGCGCCATTCGGCGTCGGCACAGACATGAGTTCGAGATAGCGCCCAACGCCGTGCTCGAGATGCACGATGAGATCGCCTTCGTTCAGCTCGCTGAAATCAATCTGCACACGGCTGCGGGTCAGCTTTTCCGCGCGCTGTAAACGACGCCGCCCGTGCGCGGGATACCGGCCAAAAAGTTCCGCGGCGGCGAGCAGAACGAGATTGCCATCGGCAAAGCAAAAACCGCGCGCGAGCGTGCCTTCGAGTAATTCCACCTGCTCGAGCGCAGTCGCTGGCATGATCTCGCGGAAGCGTTCGATCTCACCTCCGGTCTGAAAATAAATGGCGATGCGCGCCTGCTGCGCCTGCCAGTGTTGCAGACGCGCGACGAACTGCGTGCGTTTTGCTTCGACCAGCATGAAGTCGCCGACCGCGAAATCGCCGATCTCGCAATCTTGAAACGAGCCTCCGAAATCCTCCTCCGCGGCGCTGCCCAGCCAGCTTTCGCTAATCCGAATTTCCGCGTCATCGTTCGCCTCCGGTTCGATGGCGACGCGCAGATGTTCGCGCGCAATGTAATCGCGCACCTGGCCCGTTTGCTCGTCCGCACCCGCGAGCAAGACATCGACGCGCTGGAGATTTCGCACCGAAGTCTGCGTGTCGATGTCGAATTCGCGCAGCGACTCAACTTCGTCGCCAAAAAACTCCGCGCGGATCGGGCGCGGGGTTTGCCAGGAAAAGAGATCGAGAATTCCCCCGCGCACGGCGAAGTGTCCGCGCGTTGTTACCTGCGCGACGCGTTCGTAACCGGCTTGAGCGAGCGTTTCGATGACGCGTTCCATCGGTGCCGTCGCGCCACGTCGAATCGCCAGGAGCGCGGAGTGTAGCGCTCCCGGGCTCGGTGCGCCTTGCTCGAGGCCAGCGCGCGTCGCGACGATGAGATGTGGCGTTTTTTGGCGCTCAATCTCCGTCAGCAGGGCGAGGCGTTCGGCGGCGATTTCTGGATCCGGCAGGATATTTTCCACCGCGGCAAATTCTGCTTCCGGCAGGAAGAGCGCGTTCGGCGACCAGTTGAGCAAGGTCTCGTAGAGAGATTCCTGTGAGCGCGGGTTAGGGCAAACTACCCAGATTGTTTTGGAAATGTGATGAGCGAGTGCGGCGACGAGAAAAGCCTGCGCGGGTTCAATAACGTGCGAAAACGCAATTGGATATTTTGCGTTTTCGACGTCGCGCAGTTTTGCCGCAATCGATTTCGCGCTGGCGGCGATCGACAGCAGTTGGCTCGCGGAATCTGGCACCGCCCATGTTTCGCCGGATCGCGGCGAACTTCAATGCCGCTACAGATCGCGACCGACGGCGTTCGCGACCGCGCGCAGCCGCGGCACCAGGCGGTCGAGCATATCGGGCGCGAGCGCTTGTTGGCCGTCGCTCTTGGCGACATCGGGCGCATCGTGCACCTCTAGCATGATCGCATCCGCGCCGGCCGCGACCGCTGCAACCGACATTTGCGGAATGAATGCGCGAAGACCTACGCCGTGCGTGGGATCGACCACGACAGGCAAATGCGTTTTGGCTTTCAGAATCGGAACCGCCGTGAGATCGAGTGTGTAACGCGTGGCGGTCTCGAAGGTGCGGATGCCGCGCTCGCAAAGGAGCACGTTCATGTTGCCCTCGCTCAAGATATATTCCGCGCTATGGATCAGCTCGTCGATGGTGGCGCTAAAGCCGCGTTTTAAGAGCACGGGCAGATGACTTCGGCCCACCTCTTTCAAGAGGGAAAAATTTTGCATGTTCCGCGCGCCGATCTGGAGGCAATCCGCGTAGCGCTCGACCACCGGCAGATCTCGCGGATCCATCACTTCCGTGATGACAGGGAGGCCGGTCTCGTTGCGTGCGTCGGCGAGAAAGCGCAAACCTTCTTCGCGCAGACCCTGAAAGCTGTAGGGCGAAGTGCGCGGCTTGAAGGCGCCGCCGCGCAAAATTCGCGCGCCCGATTCCTTGACCGCACGGGCGATGGAAAGCAAATGCTCGCGGCTTTCCACGGAACACGGTCCGCAGATTAGCGTGACCGCGGAATCGCCGCCCACGCTGACGCCACAAATTTCCACGGTGGAGGCAGCGCCGCGCGATTCGTAGGCCGCGCGCTTGTAGGGCTTGAGCATCGGCACGATCGCTTCCACCCCGGGCAACGCCGCGAGCGGTTTTTCGGGAAGAGAATCGATAGCCCCCGTGACGCCGATAATGACGCGCGATTCGCCGCGACTGATCTGCGCCTCGAGGCCGCACTTGCGCACGTGCGCGACCACGCGCTCAATCTGTTCCTCCGTCGCATTCGGTTGCGTAATGATGATCATGGCTAGCCGAACACGATCATGTCGCCGACCAACTCGAAGTGCAAGCCAAGAGCTGGCGCGTTTTCGAACAACCGCTAATTTGTGATGCTGACGGGCGTGCCTGTAGAAACAGCTTTGAAAAAATTCTCGGCCATAAATTCCGGCATACGGATGCAGCCGTGCGAGGCGGGATAACCTGGCAAATAACCGGCATGCATGCCGACACCGCCAACGATGCGCATGAAGTAAGGCATCGGCGCGCCTTTGTAATGCGTGCCCGGCGGTTTGGGATCTTTTTCGTTATCGATGTTCGGCACGACGACAGTGCCAGAAGCATCAACGTAGTCGCCATATTTGCTCGAGACATGCGCGACATCTTTTTGCGTGATGGCAAAGTGACCGTTCGGCGTATTCAAACCTTCGCGCCCAGTGGAAAGTTGCGAAATGCCGACTAACTGCCCGCCTTTATAAAAATAGGCGCGTTGCTCGCTCAGCTTGATCTTGATCGACGGTTTCCCCGGAACCTGATCGCCATCCCAGTAGGAGACGCTGTCCTGTGGGGCGCCCGCGGCCACCGGACCCGCGCCGTAAACCCCGCCAAGATATGCCTGGCCGCTGTGCGCATCATCTCCCTCGCAAGCAGCTAACAGGAGACCGAAAAAACAGGGAGTAAGGCGGAGAAGAAAACGAAAAAAGAGAGGTGACATACAAGGAAATTTTGGAACTGGCTTGTACGCTCATCGAGTTGAAAGTCAAGGTGTGGCGCGGCCCCGATAAAGTAATGGCGGTGCCGGCTACAATTTTTGGACGCGGCAGCACCGGCTTGAATTCTGCTAGTTCTGACGGAGAATTGCGACCGTTCGCCGCCAGCCTACCTACCACGATGCCCACTTACGATTACTCCTGTGAAAAATGCGGTAAAACATTCGAGGTCTTCCAGTCCATGCGCGACGAGCCGTTTCGCGAGTGTCTGAAAGAACTTTGCCGGCAAAAAAAATGGGGACATGGAAAGGTCAAGCGTCTCGTGGGGACGGGGGCGGG
>JBDUCP010000143.1:0-4697 GCA_040003405.1 Verrucomicrobiota bacterium | reverse complement strand
GCGGTGATGTTTGCATTGGTTAGGCTGGAAAAATCCGGCCCCGTTCCGGCGGCTCCGCGGGCAGTATCCCGCCATGCATGGAGCGAGCGAAGTCCTCCATGTCCTCGATCATCCGGATTTTTTGTTCGAAGGGAATGGCGCGCCATTCACGTAACGTCTCGATGTTATGCTTCTCCCACCGCTCCCGTTCTTGAGCGGAGATTGGTTTAAGGGTGGGAGCGTTCATCATTCCGAATATCCAGTAGTTTTTGCAGTTCGCCAGCATGCGAATAATCGCTTCGACATCGTCGAATCTCATGGGTGTGATGGTAGCAGCGGCTGTCATTGGCGACCAGTGTTGTTCCCGTAAGATGTCGCTGGACGCGCGCCAGATTCATTCCGGCGAGGCACATTGGCGGATAAAATGTCGCTCGTTGGTTGCGGGTTCTCTCTTGTATGACGAGCAGCCTTCTGTGATTGGTCGAGTGCGATGACGCAAGAACGCAAGACGGCGCTAATCACCGGCATCACCGGGCAGGACGGTTCCTATCTGGCAGAATTGCTGCTGGCAAAGGGGTACGCCGTGCATGGAGTCGTCAGGCGAACCAGCAATCTTCTGCGCTCGCGCATTGAGCATCTGCGGCGCCGGGAAAAGATGTCCGGCGAGCTGCTTTCGTTGCACTACGGAGATTTATCGGATGGGACGACGCTGCGCCGAATTTTCGCGGAGGTGCGGCCCGCTGAGATCTACCATCTGGCGGGGCAAAGCCATGTTGGCTTGAGTTTTGAAATGCCGGAATCAACCTGCGAGGAAATTGGCATGGCGACCCTGCGACTGCTCGAGATCGCGCGGGATCAGCCGCAGCCGGTGAAATTTTATCACGCTTCCAGCTCGGAAATTTTCGGCCGTGCGACCGAATCTCCCCAGACGGAAACGACACCATTTACGCCGGCTAATCCATACGGCTGCGCCAAGGCTTTTGCGACGCAATTGGCCCGCGTTTACCGCGAATCGTACGGACTTTTTGTCTGCAATGGGATTCTCTACAACCACGAGTCGCCGCGGCGTGGGGAGAATTTCGTCACGCGCAAAGTGGCGCGCGCGGTGGCACGAATTGCGCGCGGGCTTGATCACGCATTGATGCTTGGAAGCCTGGAGAGCCGGCGCGATTGGGGCGGCGCGCAGGATTATGTCGTCGCGATGTGGCTCATGCTGCAACACGACAAGCCGGACGATTATATCGTCGCCACCGGCGAAACGCATTCTGTGCGCGACCTGGTCGAGGCGGCTTTCGCGGTGGTCGATTTGCCGTGGGAGAAATACGTGAAACGTGATCCGGCGTTTGACCGGCCGGCCGAGCCAACGCGGCTGGTCGGTTCCCCCGCGAAAATAAAAAGCGTGCTGGGCTGGACGCCGACTATTTCATTCGGCGATCTCGTGCGCGAGATGGTGGAGGCGGAACTAGCCGCGATTGATTCAGAAAACAAAAAACTAAATTGAAATCATGAATGACTTTCTCATCTCCTTTGTGCTCGGTATCGTCGAAGGGCTGACCGAGTTCCTGCCAGTGAGTTCAACCGCACATTTGCGCATTGCCGAAGCTCTGTTGCACCTCAACCTGCACGACAGTTTCTGGAAGATGTACACGATCGTCATCCAACTCGGCGCGATTCTGGCGCTGCCAGTTTATTTTCGCGCGCGCATCGCGAAGTTCCTTGCGTCGTTTCCAAGCGGTGAGCGCGGTGACCGCACTTTCCTAACACACCCGCTGAGTTTGACGCTCATCGCCTTTGTCATCACTGCGCTCCCGGCCTACCTGCTCAAGAAACAAATTGGCCAGAACCTGGAAAGCCTCAGCGTGATGGCGTGGGCGATTCTAATCGGTGGCGTGATCATGTGGATCGTGGACGCGGTTTTCACAAAGCCGCGCGTCGCACAGATGGAAGAAATGAATTTGCCGCAGGCGGCATGGATCGGGGCGGTGCAAATTCTTTCCGCCGTTTTTCCCGGCACCTCGCGCTCGATGTGCACCATCGCCGCGGGACAAACGGCAGGATTATCGCGAGCAGCCGCGGTCGAATTTTCCTTTTTCCTCTCGATGCCAACGATGATCGTCGCGACCGGCTACGACCTTCTAAAGACGATCGTGCCGCATCATCGCGACGCCGCTGACGCTGGCATCGCGCCGCTGGCGATGAACAGCCACGGCTGGTTCGTGCTCGCAATCGGGCTGGTTGTTTCTTTCGCCGTCGCCCTCGGGGTAGTCGCGTGGTTCATGCTCTGGGTGCGCGCGCGCGGATTCGCGCCGTTTGCCATTTATCGCATCGTCGTTGGTGTGGGATTACTGCTGCTGATAGCCCGCGGTTCGATCTAATGTTTCATCACCGTAAAAACTCCGAATACAGTGCTTGCCAGACCCCGCGCCAACGTCTAAAAAAGACGGCTCATGTCTCGCACGATCCTGGTAGCGCTGTTCTGCTCGCTCTTTTTTCTCGCGCAAGCGCGGGGTCAGGAAGTGTCCGTGCCCCGGCAGGCGAAGCCTGTCCCGGTCAAGGAATCTGTCGGTGAGCCGATAGTGACGGTGGTGCATGCTCCGGCACCGATCGCGAAACTGCCGCCAGTTGCCGCGGCCGAGGCGAAGAGTGATTCAATCAAAGTGGAGTTGGTTAAGGCGCCGCCAGTCAAAGCGGAGCCGCCCCGGCTTCCGCCGGTGAAGGCCGAAGCGGTGAAAGCCGACCCAGTGAAAACTGACATTGTGAAAGCCGAGCCGGAGAAGGCGACATCTCCGAATCTTCCGCCGGTCATCGCGCAGTCGGACGGAGCCTTTACCAAACTGGCCGACGGTTTTGATTTCCCGGTCGGCAAGCCGGAAGCGCAAGGTTATTACAAGGCGCGGGGCTTTCGCGCCAACGGCCATCTTGGTGAAGATTGGGACGGCATTGGCGGAGGCGACACGGACTTAGGCGATCCCGTTTACAGCATCGGCGAGGGCTTCGTCGTCTTTTCCCGCGACGTGCACATGGGTTGGGGGAACGTCCTCATCATTCGGCATTCTTATCGCGAAAATGGTGTCGTCAAAAGCATCGACGTGCTCTACGGACATTTGGATTCGATGCGAGTGAGCCGGGGACAACGAGTCGCGCGCGGGCAGCAGATCGCGACCATCGGAAATGCACACGGTCAATATGATGCGCATCTGCATCTGGAAATCCGCAAGAACATCGAGATCGGAATGAGCCGGGCGAAATTCCAGAAGGATTTCAGCAATTACCACGATCCCACTCAATTCATTGCGACGCATCGGCATCTGGCCGGCGGCGGCTCGAAATATCCGGTGGCGATGAATACCTACACGCGCGACGCGACGTTGCGTTTTGATCCGCGCGATTTTTCCGCACGGCGACGCAGCAACGTGCAATCTTCCGCGGCGTTAAAGAGCGCGGTCAGCAGCACGACTCGTTAGGTGTGTCGCGCCGCTCACGTGTTTGAGATCGAACGCGATATTCTGCAAGCGGGTTTGATTGCGTTGCCTGCCGTCAAGCCTTCATCAAAACCAGCACGAGAATAATCACCAGCAGCAGGCCCCCGCCTGGATAGTAACCCCAGCCGGCCGGTGCATAGCCCCATGTGGGCAAGCTTCCGATGAGAAGAAGGATGAGGATGATAAGAAGTATGGTGCGCATGGCGGCAGAGTAGGGAAGCCTTTGCGGGCGTGACAATGTTTTTTTATTCTTCCTCTACCGCTTCCTCTTTATCTGCTCTCTTTTCGTCGAGAAGGATTAAGATTAAGAGGAAGCGGTAGAGAAAAGAATTTCATGGCGAACACAATCCTGATCGGCGCGCAATGGGGCGATGAAGGCAAAGGAAAAATCATCGACGTCCTCACCGCCAAAGCGGACATCGTCGTGCGCAGCCAAGGTGGGAACAACGCAGGCCACACCGTAATCCATGGCGGCACGAAATACATTCTCCACCTCATCCCTTCGGGAATCCTGCGCCGCGGGAAAGTATGTGTTATCGGCAACGGGGTGGTAATCGATCCCACCGCGCTCGTGGCTGAGATTGAGGGATTGCGTAAGCTCGGCGTCCATATCGGGCAGAATTTACTGATCAGCGACTGCGCGCATCTCGTGCTGCCGTATCATCGAGTGCTCGACGAACAGCGCGAGTTGCGCAAAGGCAAAGCGAAGATCGGCACGACCAAGCGCGGCATCGGCCCGGCTTATGGCGACAAGGCCGCGCGGACCGGTCTGCGTATGTCGGATCTGATCCAGCCGGTTTTGTTCTCAAAAAAATTACAGGCGAAGATGCGCGAGAATAATAGCATCCTCCACGCGTTGGGCGCAGGGCCGATCAATTTTCGCGAGGTGAATGACCAATATCTGGAGGCAGGCCGAAAGCTGCGGCCGTTTGTCACCAACACCGTCGTCTATCTCCATCGCGCATTGCAGCGCGGGAAAGAGATTCTTTTTGAAGGCGCGCAGGGAACTTTTCTCGATATCGATCACGGGACCTATCCGTACGTAACCTCGTCGAATACTACTGCGGGCGGCGCCTGCACCGGTTCCGGCGTTCCGCCGCATCGGATGGATTTGGTTCTCGGCGTGATGAAAGCTTACACGACCCGAGTGGGCGAGGGGGCATTGCCGACGGAAGATCCCGGCCTTGCCCGCAAGTTGCACGAGATGGGTCGCGAGTTCGGCGCTACGACCGGGCG
>JBDUCP010000013.1:0-16240 GCA_040003405.1 Verrucomicrobiota bacterium | reverse complement strand
ACACGGTCACGCGTGGCCCAGGTACATTCTCGCTCGAACCGCCGCTGGACCTAAATCTCGCCGGCGGCTGGCCGCTGTCGAAAGAATCGATGCGTCGCCGGGCGGAAACGCAATTCGCCAGTTACCAGGAGCGCGTCGCGCCAGGCAGCCGTAATGCCGCCGCCGCGGGGCTCGCGCCCACGCCCGCGCCGCCCGCCGCAAATGAATTGATTCGCGTGCAGGCGGCGGTTGCCATCGAACAACCGAAAGTCGCCGTCATCACGCCGCCGCCGGCCAAACCAACGCCAATGCAAAAGGGCGGGAAAGGCGCTAAAAATCAGAAGCCGACACCGGCCCCGTCGCCTGCGCGAGGACAACCGTTCATCGCCCAAGCTACGGCCACGCCGTCAGTCTTCGCGCCAGCGCCAGTTACTTCAGCCACGCCTCTCGCAGTTGCCGCGCCATCGATCGCGGCTGCTGCGCCCACGCCGATGACGGCGGATAACGCGCTCGCGTCCATGGCCGGCGGCGGCACGTGGAAAACTTTTCCCTCCGGCAAAATGCCAACCGGCCGACTCATCGGCACATCGGATCTTTCCGACCTGGCGGAGCGTGGCATGGCGGGAGAACGCGTTTATTTGAAGGGCCAGTTTGTGGTCAACTTCACCGAACCGAGCCGCGCCGTGCTGCGACCGAAAACGGGTTTAACCGACACCGTTTTGCACTTAGGCCGCGGCGGTAAAGCGGTGCGAGTGATCGTGGAATTTCCCGCCGGTCACGAGCCGCCGAAACAAGGCGCTGTGGTCAATCGTGACGAAGCGCGCCCCTACGAGATCACGGAAGTGCGCAAGCAAAGCGATGGACAGTTGAACGTCTTTGCGCGCGAGATCATGCAGTGATAGCGCGTCCTAGCGCGCAGCACTGCTCTCGAGGATAACTTTGTTATCTTCGATCGTCAGAGTGCTCACGTTGTAGTCGCCGGAATATTCGTCGATGTAAGTACCAAGCGAGCGGGTGCCAAGCAACATCTTCAGCAACTTCTCCGGCACGTTCACGCCATGGAGCGCGATCTGGAGACTGCGCGGATTCTTGTCTGCCGAAGCGCGGACCGTGGCATTGCCATTCAAAAAGCGGCCGCGAAATCCCATTTTTGACAGGGGAATACTGAACTGGAGGTTGGCGACGTTGTTGTCGATCGAAACAAAAACTTTGCCCCGCGTATTGCGACTCGCGTTGAAGAGTTGATTGATCTCGCCCGCCGTCAGTTCGATTCGATTAGGCGAAGGCGTCGGGCTCGCGGTTTCGGCGGGGGCGGATTCTATTTGCGGCGTCGGTTCCGCAGGAGAGCTTTGGCTCGCTTCCTTAAAATTCTCCCAGCGCGTCTGCACGGCCTGCTCGTCCGGCTCGGAAGTTTCCACCTGCGGGATCGGGCGCGGCGTCGGCGAAGTCACCACATACCGAACGCCCACATAACCGCCGACTATGAATGCGAGGCAGAGCAGAACAAGAAAGAGAATGAAGAGCAGGCACCCCTTACCCAAACAGCCCATCCCTTTTTGCCGCGGCGGCGGTTCGATCCAGGTAGTCATGCGGTGATGGGACGTGCCGGCGCGGCGAGCCGATCCTGCGCGGCGATGAGTTTGTGGTAAAGGCTGTCCAAACTTTCCGAGAGCATCCTCGTTCCGGAAAGCACCGGCATAAAATTCGTGTCGCCATTCCAGCGCGGAACAATGTGCAGATGCAAATGATCCGGCACGCCCGCGCCCGCGCATTGGCCGAGATTCAAACCGACATTGAATCCTTGCGCTTTCATGGTTTCGCGCAGCACGCGCTGCCCGTGCGTCGCCAGTTGCCAAAGCTCCAGCACTTCGTTGTCGCCTAACGACGAAGCGTCCGCTGTTTTCCGATAAGGCACCGCCAACAAGTGTCCCACGCTATAAGGATATCGGTTCATCATGAGGAACGCATTCTTCCGGCGAGCGAGAACGAGATGCGCCGCATCATCGTGCGCCCGGGCGGCCTCCGCCAGAAAATCCGGGTTGGGATTTTCCTGCTCGAAGTATTCCACGCGCCATGGGCACCAGAGCGCCGCTATTTCTGCTTTCGGAAAATCCATCAAATCAACAATTGGATGCGAGCGTATCAATCGTAACTGCAAAGTCGAGCAGGCTTTTGCGCGCTACTTGCGCCAGAGAATCGCGCGCACTGGCGCGGCGTCACCACCCGCCATCTTTAGCGGCAAAGCCGCGAAGCCGTAAATTCCTTCGTCCACCTCACTTAAATCGAGCGACTCAACGATGGCAACGCCTGCCGCGGCCAAAGCGTGATGATTCGTTAGGTCTTTGGAGTCGATCGTATCGACTGAGGGCAGATCGAGCCCGAGTAATTTCACTTTCCGCTTGCGCAGCCACTCCGGCACGTCGTTCGCAATGACTGGAATCCAATCGGGAAAAATTCGGGAGTTTTTCCAAACTTCGGTTTTGAGCAGAAGCCGCGGCGCTTTCTCCAATAAGGCCGATGACGTTGCAAGATCCGCGACCGTGATTTGCCGCGGCCGGTCGGCTTCCGCGCTTCCGAGTATTTTCGAAAGATCGACGACGACTGCATCGCCGATGTAGGTGTGGAGCTCTATCTGTTCAATTGTTTGTCCCGTCGGATCGAAATGAAATGGCGCGTCGGCGTGCGTCCCATTATGTGCGCTCATGTTGACGGCACCGACATTGACCGTAGCCCCTTCCGTCATTTTCCACTTCAGCTCGAACTGAAAGGGCGTATCACCAGGCCAGGGCGCGAGATCGTTCCGAAGAGTGCGCGAAATATCGAAGATCTGCATAACTCAGATCACTTGTAGCAAGCGCGAATGGCTATGTATACTCTTGTCCGCGGCAGAACAAAATGAACGCCTAACGAGTCAATGCAGATCCGAAATTTTATCGACGGCCAATTCGTCGATCCAGTGAGCGGCAAGTATCTCGACAACATCGAACCGGCCACGGGGAAGTCGTATTCGCAGGTGGCCGATGGCGATGCGCGCGACGTTGAATTGGCGGTGGCCGCGGCGGAGCAAGCATTCCCAGTTTGGTCGCGGACAGATGCGGCCAAACGATCGCGTATCCTTCTGCGCATCGCGGAGCTGATCGAGCGCGACCTCGAGAAGTTCGCGCGCGCGGAATCAATCGACACGGGCAAGCCGCTCTCGCTCGCGCGCGGCCTCGACATTCCGCGCGCTGCCAGCAATTTCCGTTTCTTCGCGACCGCGATCCTGCATACCGAGAATGAGGCGCACGTGACCGATGGCGTCGCCTTCAACTACACGCTACGCCAGCCACGCGGCATCGTGGGATTGATTTCGCCCTGGAACCTCCCGCTCTATTTGTTGAGTTGGAAAATCGCGCCGGCCATCGCCTGCGGTAACACGGCCATCGCTAAACCAAGCGAGTTGACGCCGATGACAGCGTATCTGCTCTGCGAGATTTGCCGCGAAGCCGGTTTGCCGAACGGCGTGCTCAACGTCGTGCACGGGACCGGACCGAATGTTGGCTCTGCGATCACGGCGCATCCGAAAATCGGCACCATCTCGTTCACAGGCGGCACCGTCACCGGACGCAGGGTAGCCGAGACCTGCGCGCCGCTGTTCAAGAAAGTTTCGCTCGAACTTGGCGGGAAGAATCCAAATATCATCTTCGCCGATGCCGACCTGGACGCTGCCATCGCCGGCAGCGTACGTTCGTCATTCGCCAACCAGGGGCAGGTGTGTCTATGCGGTTCGCGCGTGTTCGTCGAGCGCTCGGTTTACAAAGATTTCGTGGATCGTTTCGTTACCGCTGCGTCGAAACTGAAGAGCGGCGATCCGTTGGAGGAGACAACCGATCAAGGCGCGATCGTGAGCAAGACGCAGCTCGATAAGGTAAAATTCTATGTCGATCTGGCGCAGAAAGAAGGTGGCACGATCGCGCTCGGCGGTTCGGCGCCGACGTCAATTAACGAGCGTTGTCAATCCGGTTATTTTTTCCAACCGACGGTGATCACCGATCTGCCGGTTTCCTGTCGGGTGAACCGCGAAGAGATCTTTGGCCCGGTCATCACGATCACGCCATTCGACAACGAAGAGGAAGTAATCGGCTACGCTAACGATACTGAGTACGGCCTGGCCTCGAGCGTTTGGACGCAGAACCTGAATCGCGCTCATCGCGTTGCGGAACAAATTCACGCCGGCACCGTCTGGGTAAATTGCTGGCTGGTGCGCGATCTGCGCGTCCCCTTCGGCGGCATGAAACAGAGCGGCGTCGGCCGCGAAGGCGGCGAAGAAGCCCTCCGCTTCTTTACCGAGCCGAAGAACGTCTGCATCGCAAAGTAGTTGTCGCTTGTGCCACTCACATTCGAATGGGACTCGCGCAAAGCGCGAGGAAATCTAGCTAAGCACGGGGTTACCTTTGAAGAAGCGGCTACCGTTTTTGCCGATTCTTTGTCATTCACGATTTCCGATCCCGAGCATTCCACGACGGAGCAGCGCCAGATCACATTGGGCAGGGCATTTAACGGCAAAATGCTCGTTGTTGTGCATACCGATCGAGGCGATAATATTCGCATTATCAGCGCCAGACGAGCGAGCCGACAAGAGCGCAGGTTTTATGAAGAAGAAATCAATTAAGCCAACGCGAAACGGGATGCGTAACGAATACGATTTCTCACAAGGCGAACGCGGAACATACGCGCGCGGCTATGTGCAGGGAACGAACGTCGTGGTTTTGGAGCCTGATGTTGCCAAGGTGTTTCCTACCTCAAAAACCGTCAACGCTTCGCTTCGGAAACTCATTCGTCAGCAAGCACCGGCATGAAACAGAGCGGCGTCGGCCGTGAAGGCGACGAAGAAGCCCTCCGCTTTTTTACCGAGCCGAAGAACGTCTGCATCGCAAAGTAGGCTCCCGAATTCTCCTTCGCCTTCATTTCTTCGCGAGGTGTTCGCGAAAAAACTCTCCTGCGACGGCACGCACTTCGGATAACGCCTTTGCACTGAAAACGTGACCTTCTCCTGGGAAAAACCGCGTCTTAAGAATCGTGCCACGCTGTTGTAAGACAGCCACTAGCGGTCGTGCATACTTCTGGAACGGGACGCGCCTGTCTTCTTCCCCGTGCACGATCAGGACAGCGGGCATGTGCTTAATGCGTTCTGTTTTCCCGTTCCAAATTCCGCCGGCGTGTTCGACCACCGCGCCGACATCGGGGTTGTCCGAGGCTGCGGCCAGGGCCAGAAAGCCACCGAGCGAGTAGCCAAAAATTCCAACGGACGCTCCCTTCCCGTTGTCCTGCCGAACAAACTTAATCGATTCGCGAACGGTCTCGAGCCAGGCTTCGAAGTTCTTTTGCATGCCCGCGTCCAAGCCAAAGATCGTCCCGGTTCGGTTAAAATAGTGGAGGAAATAAACGGTGTGACCAGACTCAGCCAGTTGACGCGCCACTCGTCGCATTTCTGGCCCGTCGAACAAAGTTCCTCCGGCGCCATGCAGCACCAGGATTGGGGATTGCTTAGCGGTTTGTGGTGGCGCGTATTTTTCGATGCGAATCCCTCGGCCGCCGCTTTGCATGGAGACGTTTGAGACAATCAGATGACTTGATTCTGTTGCGTAGGTCATAGGAGAGAGGCAAACGGCCAGAAGAGAAAGACCCGCAATACCAGATTTGGTCATGGAGGTGCGACTTTCGCGCGGGGCTAATTATATTCAATCGCGAGTAGGCAAAACGGTCGTACCTCGCCGGAGAGTGAAGTTAAAAGCGAGAAGAGAGTGGCCGCGCTGATCGCGCGGCGCTTGATGCGACCAACAAATCCGTTTTCATCCGCGTAATCCGCGGTTACAAATCAAGCATGAGCGGAGTACGATTGTTGGTTGGCACACGGAAGGGCGCATTCGTCCTGACATCGGACGGGAAGCGGGAAAAATGGGAGGTCAGTGGACCGCATTTCGCGGGCTGGGAGATTTATCACGTCAAAGGATCGCCGGTTGATCCGAACCGTCTTTACGCGTCGCAGACCAGCGCGTGGTTCGGACAGATCATTCAGCGCTCCGATGATGGGGGTAAAACCTGGATCCAGCCCGGCACCGCGCCGGGCGAACCAGCGACCACGCCCGACGGCATGCCGAAAGGCGACAGCAACAAATTCGTTTACGACACTTCCGCGGAAACCGGCAAGCCCCTAACGACTCACATGTGGTACGACGGCACGCAGCACCCGTGGGAATTCAAACGCGTCTGGCATCTCGAACCGTCACTGACCGATCCGAATCACGTTTATGCGGGCGTGGAAGATGCGGCGCTCTTCGAATCGAAGGACAAGGGCGAGACCTGGCAGGAACTGGCGGGGTTACGTGGCCATGGCACCGGCCCGAAATGGCAGCCGGGCGCCGGCGGCATGTGTTTGCACTCGATTCTGATCGATCCGAAAAATCCAAAGCGAATCTTCATCGCGATCTCGGCGGCAGGTGCGTTTCGCACGGATGACGGCGGCAAGAGTTGGAAGCCGATCAACCAGGGTTTGCATTCGGAATACATTCCCGATCCGAAAGCGGAGATCGGCCACTGCGTTCATCACATCGCGATGCATCCCTCGCGGCCCGAGACGTTGTTCATGCAAAAACATTGGGACATCATGCGAAGCGATGACGCGGGCGATTCGTGGCGCGAAGTGAGCGGGAATTTGCCGACCGACTTCGGGTTCCCCATCGATATTCATGCGCACGAGCCGGAAACGATTTACGTCGTGCCGATCAAGAGCGACTCGGAACATTTTCCGCTCGACGGCAAACTGCGCGTCTATCGCAGCCGGACCGGCGGTAATGAGTGGGAAGAACTGACGAAGGGTCTGCCGCAAAGCGACTGTTACGTGAATGTGTTGCGCGACGCGATGGCGGTAGACTCGTTAGGCCCGTGCGGCATTTACTTTGGCACCACGGGTGGACAAGTTTACGGGTCGCGCGACGCCGGCGATTCCTGGAACGCGATCGTGCGCGACCTGCCCGCTGTGCTTTCGGTCGAAGCGCAGACGCTCCCATGATTCGCGTCGTTCTCCCCCATCATCTGCGCACGCTGGCGCGTGCCGGTGATGAAGTGGAACTGGAGTCTAACGGTCCAGCAACGGTGCGGTCCATTCTCGATGCGCTCGAGTCTAAGTATCCGATGTTGCGCGGGACGATCCGCGATCATGGCACGCAAAAGCGACGGCCGATGGTGCGGTTCTTTGTTTGCGGAGAAGATGTGTCGCACGATCCGCCCGACAACGCGCTGCCGGAAGCCATCGGTAAAGGCACGGAGCCATTTTTCGTCATGGGCGCGATCGCGGGGGGGTGACGAAACCAGTTGAGAGTTGGGTTGATCGCAACCTCTCCTACACGAACTGCCGCGCGCATTTCATAACTCTGCGCACGACGGTTTTGTTCCCTTTCGCCGCTTCGATCTCTGCAACAAGGCGCGAGCCAACGATAGCGGCATCCGCGTAGCGGCAGACGCGGCGCGCCTGCGCGCCCGTGGTGATTCCGAATCCGACGGCGATCGGCAGGTCGCTCGCGGTTCGGATGCGCGTGACGAGCCGTCGTGATTCATCCGCGAGGTCACGCGCGTGGCCGGTTACGCCTGTTCGAGAGACAGCGTAGATAAATCCGGATGCGAGTCGTGCGATTTGTTTCAATCGATTGTCGGAAGTCGTGGGCGCGACGAGAAAAATGAGATCGATATTTCGTTTTCGCAGTCGGTCGTGTAACGGCGCCGCTGCTTCCGCGGTAAGATCGACAATAAGCACGCCCGCTACTCCACAATCTTCGGCCGCGCGCGCAAACTTCTCGATGCCAAACTGAAGCACTGGGTTGTAATAACTAAACAGAACGACTGGCGCGCGATCAGCGCGATGCGTTCTTGCCAGCATCTTAAAAATGCTCTGCAGATTAGTCCCGTTGCGCAGAGATCGCTCGGCCGCGCGTTGGATCACCGGTCCATCGGCGATTGGATCGCTGAATGGCACTCCAACTTCAATTACGACCGGCTGAAGCTTGCTCAGAGCAGGAAGCAGCGCCGCTGTTGTCGTCATATCCGGATCGCCAGCGACAACGAAGGGAATAAATCGTTTTTCGCCTCGAAGCGCAGCGAATCGCCCGCTGATTAAACTCATCGCTTTCTGGTGAGAAGCGGTTGAATGCTCGCCAAATCTTTGTCGCCGCGGCCGGAAAGGTTGACGATGATGTTCTTGCTGCGCTGCAATTTTCTCGCGACGTCGACGGCATACGCGATCGCATGCGCAGATTCGAGCGCCGGGATAATTCCCTCCAGATTCGCGAGCAGCTCAAACGCCTTGAGCGCCTTGGCGTCGTTTATCGAAACATATTCGACTCGTTTACTGTCACGCAAAAAGGCGTGCTCTGGACCGATCGCCGGATAATCGAGTCCCGCGGAAATGGAATGGGTGTTCGAAATCTGGCCCGCGCGATCCTGCAGAACGTAACTCAAAGTACCGTGCAACACGCCCGGTTTACCGCCGCCATTGCGGGCGAACCGCGCGGCGTGTTCGCCTAATTTCTTTCCCTTTCCGCCCGCTTCCACGCCGATCAGCCGCACTTTCGTGTCCGATAAAAATGGGTGGAAGAACCCGATCGCATTAGAGCCGCCGCCGATGCACGCGACTAACGCGTCGGGCAGTTTCTTTTCGCGCGCGAGGAATTGCCGCCGCGTTTCTTCGCCGATCACTTTCTGAAAATCGCGCACCATCAACGGATACGGATGCGGCCCAAGCGCGCTGCCGAGCAGATAGTAAGTGTCGCGCGCGTTCGCTACCCAATCGCGCAACGCTTCATTAATCGCATCCTTCAAGGTGCGCGATCCGCTTTCCACCACGCGCACCTCGGCGCCGAGCAGTCGCATTCGCAAGACATTCGGCTCCTGCCGGCGCGTGTCCTCGGCTCCCATGTAAACAATGCAATCAAGACCCAGCAGCGCACACACGGTCGCCGTCGCTACTCCATGCTGGCCCGCGCCGGTCTCCGCAATGATGCGCCGCTTTCCCATCTGCTGCGCGAGCAATCCCTGACCGAGCGCATTGTTAATCTTGTGAGCTCCGGTGTGCAGCAAATCCTCTCGTTTCAAAAAGATTTGTGCACCGCCCGCATGCTTTGTCAGACGTTTCGCGAATCCGAGCGGCGTCGGCCGGCCGGCATAATCGCGAAGCAGTTCCGCAAGGCGCTCCTGAAACGCGCGATCTCGGCGCGCCGTCTGATATGCCGCAGTCAATTCCTCCAACGGCGCGACCAATGTCTCCGCAACAAATCGGCCGCCGTACTCTCCCCAGTACCCTTGCGCGTCAGGTTCCGATCTCAGCTTCTTCATGTGATAACGCCGAGCTTCATCACCCGAATGGCGTCGAGAAAATCGCGAAGCAAAACGCGATTCTTGCGCCCAGGCGCATCCTCGATTCCGCTGCAAACATCCACCGCGAATGGTCGCACCGTTTGGATAGCATCGACAATATTTGAAGGCGTCAAACCTCCCGCCAGGATGAGTCGCTTCACGGTCGGACGCAGCGTCGCGGCTATTGACCACGGAAACGTGACGCCGGTTCCCCCGGGCACACTTGCGTTCCAGGTATCTAATAAGATTGCGTCGCATTCGTACTCACTCGCGGCAGCCGCCACGAATTCCGGTCCGACTCTTAATGCCTTGATCACAAACGACGCTTTCACATCGCGCGTGTAGGCCGGCGATTCGTCGCCATGCAGTTGGACCGCGTCAAGCGAGAGCTCTTCCGCGGTCGCGTTTACGAACGCCATGTCCTGATTTACGAACACGCCGACGAGTTTGGTCTGCGGCGATTCCTTGCGGACGGCGGCCACAATTTCAGCCGCAACCTCTCGTGAAATATAACGCGGACTTTTTGGCGAAAAATTCAGGCCAAGCATCTCGACTCCCTCCGCTGCGCAAGCGAGCGCGTCGTTTATATTCGTAATGCCGCATACTTTCACTGCGACGCGATTTCCGAAATCACGCACGGCATTGCTCCTCGATATCGAGACCGCGCAATGAACGAATGAGCGCCACCGGATCCTCTGCGCGCATCAACCTTTCACCAATCAGAAAACCGTTGTAGCCGCAATCAGTGAGCCGCTTGATATCGGCCGCAGAGCAAATGCCGCTTTCACTTACCAGCGTGACCCCTTCTGGCGCGAGCGATGAAAGCTTTTCCGAAGTTTCGAGCGATGTCTCAAACGTTTGCAGATTGCGATTGTTCACGCCGATGAGTTTCGCGCCGCAATTAGCTGCGCGGCCCATTTCTTCCGCCGTATGGACTTCCACTAATGCATCAAGGCCAAACTCATCCTCCGCCAATGTTCGCAAACGCGTAAGGTCGGTGTCGTCGAGCGCCGCAGCGATCAACAGAATCGCGTCCGCGCCTGCCCTGGCCGCTTCGTCGATCTGAATATTGTCGATGATAAAATCCTTTCGGAGGATCGGCAGCTCAGTCGCCGCGCGCGCCTGGCGAAGATCGTCGAGTGAGCCACGAAAAAATTCCGGCTCGGTCAGGACAGAGACGGCGCACACGCCGGCCGATTCATACAACGCAACCGTTTCAGTGACATCCGCGTCCTTTCGGATAACGCCACGTGAGGGCGAGGCGCGTTTGAATTCACCAATGATCTGGACACTTCCACTGTTCGCTAACGCAGTTCGCAAACGATGTGGCGGTTTTCCTTCGCGCGCATGCAACGCCTGTCGATGGAATGCTTCGAGGTCGCAGTTCGCCCGATCGAGAGCTACCTGCTTACGACGACGCGCCAGGATTTCATCGAGGAAATTTCGCTTGTTCACGCGGCTTGGGTCTCTTGGCAAAGCGCTTCGAGCTTCTCCATGGCTGCGCCCGATCGAATACTTTCTACCGCGCGGCCAGCGGCGTTGGCGAGATTCTCCTCCAGACCGCCGACGAAAAGTGCTGCCGCCGCATTGGCCACAACCAATTCCCTCGCCGCTTCGGCACGCGTATCGTTCTCACCGCGAAAAATCGCCCGAATCAGTTGAGCGTTGTCGCGTGCGCTTCCTCCGCGCAATTGCTGGAGCGCGCTGCGGGATTCCAGACCGAAATCCCGTGGGTGAATCGTGAACGTCCGAACCTGACCTCCCGAGGCCTCGGCCACTTTTGTCGGTCCGCTGGTCGTTACTTCATCGAGCCCATCCGTCCCGTGAACCACCCATGCGTGGTGAGTGCCCAGCGCCACCAGCGTATGCGCGAGGAGTTCCAGCAGCGATTCGTGCCATACGCCGATGATTTGCCGCGGCGCACCCGCTGGATTTGTGAGCGGACCGAGAAGGTTAAAGGTCGTGTGCACCCCGAGCTGCCGGCGGATTTTCGCCACACGTGCGGTCGCCTTGTGATAAAGCGGCGCGAAAAGAAAACAGATTCCGATTTCGTTAAGACAGCGTTCTGAGACCGCCGCGTCCACTTCCACTTTAACGCCGAGTTCCGACAAAACATCCGCGCTGCCGGAAAGACTCGTCGCGGCACGACTGCCGTGTTTCGCGACAGGTAAACCCGCTCCTGCGCAGACAAACGCCGCCGCCGTGGAAACATTGAAAGTCTTGGCGTGGCTGGAGCCAGTGCCGGCAGTGTCGATGAAACGGGCGTGCCGGCATTGAATGCGTGCCGCGCGGGCCCGCATCGCTTCCGCCATTCCGCTGAGTTCATCCACCGTCTCGCCTTTTACCGCCAACGCGACGAGCGCGGCTCCGATTTGTGCGTCTGTCGCGCGTTCGTCCATCGCCGCGCCAAAGAGCAAGGCCGCATCCGCGCGCGGCAAATCCTCACCGCGCATCAGGCGAATGAGCAACGCGCGCACCGGCGATTCTTCGCCCGAATCGTCGCGCCGAGCAGGTGTCGGTAAAAGCCACGCGGGCCGTCGGCGACTAGCATCTCCGGGAGAAATGCGAAATGGCGATTCCATACGAATCAACTTCGACGCCCGCCGACCTAGGTCACCAAAGCGCGCGTCGTTTCAAACTCTTCGTGCGATCCGGACACAGCGATTTCTTTCAAACTCTCCATCGCTTTCCAACACTCTGAAAAACTGTTGTAGAGCGGCGAAGGCGCGAAGCGAATCACGTCTGGCTTCCGGAAATCGGGGATCACTCCCCGCGCGCGCAAAGCCAGAGATATTGCTTGCGCATTTTTGTGCTGCAAAGAAACGTGGCCGCCGCGGCGCTGCGGCTCGCGCGGTGTTCCGATTCGAAAGCCAAGATCGACGAGCTCTGCATCCGCAAAGCGGATGATGAAATCGGTCATCGCCAGCGATTTTTCTCGAATGCGTTCGAGCCCCGCTTCTTCAATCGGGAGCAAAGCGCCGTCGATCGGCGCCATGCTCAACACCGCTGGCGTTCCGATTTGCAAAGCCGATGCGCCCATGCCCGGAAAAAATTCATCCGACATCTCGAACATGCTTTCCTTGTGCACGCTCCACCAGCCGGCCAGGCCCGCATCGACCACGCCCGTCTCATTAAAATGCCGCCGATTTAAATACAGTCCGGCCACCGCGCCGGGCCCTGCGTTCAGCCATTTATAATGGCCCCAGCCCGCAAAATCTGCCCCCCATGCATCCAATTCATGCGGCATCACGCCGACGGAATGCGACATGTCGAGTCCGATGATGACGCCGTTCTCTCGCGCCGCGCGGCAGAGACGTTTCAGATCGAGGAGCTGGCCGGTCGTGTAAACGACCGAGGGGAAAAGCGCCATTTGCAGCTCGGGATTGCGGAGCGCTTTTTCAATGTGCGCCTCGTCAAGAAAACGCGACCCGCCCGCGGGCGCGATCACGATGTGCTCGTCAGGATCCAATCCGCGCAGGCGGAGATGACTTCGCAATGCGTAACGATCGGTCGGGAAACTGTGCGCATCGATCAACACCTTCGTCCGCTTCGCCTTCGGCTTGTACAAAGTCGCCAGCAACTGGTGCAGATTGATCGTCATCGAATTGGCGATCGCCACTTCGTCGGCCTCCGCACCGACCAGGTTCGCCACGCGCGCCGCCAGCGTTTCCGCCATCGTGAACCATGGTGAATCGCCACCGATCCACCCGCCGATGCCGACCGTCTTCCATTTTTCAAGAACCTCAGAAAGTGTGCGCTCCGCGTCGCGCGAAAGCAGTCCGAGCGAATTCCCGTCCAGATAGATTTGCCCTTCGGGGATGAAAAACCGTGCGCGAAAACCGGCCAGCGGATCGTCGGCGTCGAGTTCGCCGGCTCGCCTCGCGCCGTTTGGAAGAAAATTGTCCACACCGATGTTCACCCCAATGGTGCCGCTGCGCAAACCTCGATGCCTTGATTGATCGAACGCCGTAAGCTTCGATACTCCTGCCATGAGCCAGTCTTTCGAAAGCTCCCGTGCACCCGAACCTGTCGGTGCATTCCCGCATGCGAAAAAGGTCGGCAATTTCCTCTTCCTGTCAGGGATTGGACCGCGCACTCGCGGGACCAAGGAGATCCCCGGCGTCACGCTCGATTCTGCTGGCAACATCAAGGGTTACGACATTGAAACGCAATGCCGCGCCGTTTTTGAAAACGTCCGCCTTGTGCTCGAAGACGCCGGCGCGAGTTGGAACAATATTGTCGATGTGACGGTTTTCCTCACCAACATGAGGGACGACTTTCCTGTCTACAACCGCATCTATGCCGAACATTTCTCCGGAACCGGCAAACCAAATCCGACGCGCACCACAGTGGAAGTGACCGCGTTGCCGACGCCGATCGCGATCGAACTCAAAGTGATTGCGGCGATGGAATAGGTGATCACATGAGCTCGACGCCGTTTCGCATTACCGCAGCAGATCACACCGGCATCACCGTCTCGAATCTTGAGCGATCACTGGCATTCTGGCGTGACGTGCTCGGCTTCGAACTTTCACATCGAGCGCATCAGACCGGCAAACTGGCGGAGGAAATCACGGGCGTTCGCGGTGCGGAGATTCTCATCGCCGTGCTCAAGGCGCCCGGTCACAGGATTGAATTGCTGGAATATCTCGCGCCTGCAAAAAACTTACATGGTTATCTTAGACCGTGTGATGTCGGAGCAGTCCACGTTGCGCTAACAGTGGATAATCTTGAGGCGGTGTTGAGCGCGATCGCTGCCGCCGGTTGGCACGCGGCCGGCGAGGCGCAGACTCTACCGTCCGGTCCGAACGCGGGAAAGCGTGTCGTCTATGTGCGCGACCCCGATGGCACCACCATCGAGCTGATGCAGCCGCCTCTCTGAATTCGGCGTTGGACGTTGGACGTTGAGCGTTGAACGTTTGCCGCCGTCATGACGATGCCATTCTCTGTCGACGAAACATGCGCGCGCCAGCTCGACGCCGAAGATCCCTTGCGAGAGTTTCGCGATAGGTTCCATCTCCCGCTCGGCCGTGACGGCAAGACGCTGATTTATTTTGTCGGGAATTCACTGGGACTGATGCCGAAGACGGCGAGAAAAATCGTCGAACAAGAACTGGACGATTGGGCGCGACTCGGTGTCGATGCGCATCTCGGCGGGAACACCCCATGGTATTCGTTTCACGAAGGCTTGCGCGAGCCAGCAGCCCGCCTGGTCGGCGCGCAGCCTAACGAAGTCATCTGCATGAACAGCCTTACGGTGAACCTTCACCTCATGCTGGCGACGTTCTACCGTCCGACCAAGGGGCGCTATAAGATCCTGATGGAGGAGCCGGCTTTTCCTTCCGACACCTACGCCATCAAGACGCAGATCCGCCATCACGGATTGGACCCGAAAGACGCGCTCGTTCTCGCGCGACCACGCGAAGACAAATACACAATACGAACAGCAGACATCGAGACCGCTTTGGACAAACATGGGGACGAGCTCGCGCTCATTGTGCTTGGAGGCGTCAATTTTTTTACCGGTCAGTTATTCGATATCGCGCAGATCACCGCCGCGGCGCAGCAGCGTGGCATCGTGGTAGGTATCGACCTCGCCCATGCTATCGGGAACGTGCCGCTCTCTTTGCACGACTGGAATGTGGACTTCGCGGTTTGGTGCTCCTACAAGTATCTTAACTCTGGTCCGGGCGCGGTGGCAGGCGCATTCGTGCATGAGCGGCATGCGACTAACACCAATCTGCCGCGTTTGGCCGGTTGGTTCGGCAACGATCCCGCGACTCGCTTCCGCATGCAGTTGGAACCGGAGTTCATCCCAGTTTCCTCCGCTGACGGTTGGCAAGTGAGCAACCCTCCTATTCTATCGATGGCGCCGCTTTGCGCCTCATTCTCCATCTTCGATGAAGCCGGCGGAATGGAACCACTGCGGGCGAAGTCGATCCAGCTCACCAGCTACCTAAACTTCCTGCTCGAATCCGCCGGGTCCTCCAAGCTCACGGTGATTACTCCATGCGAACCTAACGAGCGCGGCTGTCAGTTATCATTTCTGATTCACGACCAACCGAAGGAGCTATTCGCGAAACTGGAAGCCGCGGGCGTGCGCTGCGATTTCCGTGAGCCAAATGTCATCCGCGCCGCACCAACGCCGCTCTACAATACCTTTCATGAGGTATGGCGGTTCGCCAGGATACTAACCGGACATCACGCGGGAAATCCTTCCTCTTGGCGTTAGATTAAGCTAATCAGTCTCTATGAAATACGCCATCATCATTGCCCGAGTGCTGCTCGGGCTTGTCTTCGCGGTCTTCGGATCGAACGCCTTCTTTCATTTTATTCCGATGCCGCCCATGCAGGGCCAGGCTGGCGCTTTCATCGGCGCACTCGTCAGCAGCGGCTACATTTACGTGATCGCACTACTTCAGGTGGTCGGCGGTTTGTGCCTGCTTGTCGGATCACGTTTTACCGCGCCAGGCCTCATGTTGCTGGGACCCGTGATCGTGAACATTGTGCTTTACCACATTTTTCTCGATCAAACGGCTAATCCGGTAGCCATCGTAGTCGTTATCCTGTCGCTGTTTCTTCTCTGGGTCTATCGTCACAAATTCCCGGCCATCTTTCAGCCATAACGCGTGCCGAAGTTTGTCCTTGTTGGTAGTGGGCTCGCCGGGGGATTACTCGCGGCTTACTTCGGGCGGCGGGGCTACGAGGTCGAGCTTTACGAGCGGAGGTCCGATCCGCGCGCGGGTAACTTCGTCGGGGGGCGGTCGATAAATCTCGCGCTTTCAACGCGCGGAATCCATGCGCTCGCCCAGCTCGGCATCGCGAATGAAGTGCTACAGCACGCTATACCGATGCGTGGCCGCATGATCCATGA
>JBDUCP010000142.1:0-4795 GCA_040003405.1 Verrucomicrobiota bacterium | reverse complement strand
TTGCGCGCGGAGCCGGCAATCTTCGCGCGATATTTGTCCAGCGAATCCTGAAGCGTGTCGGTTTTCATCAACATCTCGATTGGCATTTCGCGCTGGCGGATCTGGCGTTCGAACTCTTCGCGCATACCGTCGATCGCACCCGGTTTGCCCTGCATGAGAAGCTTGATCATCTCTTCGAGAAAAACGCGCTGGAATTTCTCCAGTCCGCGCGATTTGAGTGCCCCACCTTTAATAATCACGTCACCTGCGCGAGCGAGGAGCGCATAGTTCTTCGCCTTGTAGCTGAACATGGCGTCGAATTGTTCGTCGAACTCGACCTCGATCCCGGGCGGCAATTCTTTGCCTAACGAGTTGCGTAACTCGTCGGCGTGACCTTCCGGCGGTGGCACAAAATAAATGCCGTCGGTGTCCACCTCGATCACTTCCGCTCCCTGCCCTTTCAGCCAATCGATCATCTTTTTGAGAAGGTCGCGCCCAATTTGCGTGACGCGGGCCGCGGCCTCGAAATCAGCGAAATGGCCCTGCGCGAAGCCGAGGTAACCATAGAAACTGTTGATCAGAATTTTGAAGGTGTTCTGCAAGGCATGAAAATGCCGTTGTTTTGCCGGATCTTTCTCCGCGCGCATGCTCGCTTTTGTTTCCAGACGGAAGGTGCGCAGATCGGTCAGAAGATGACGGAAAATCTGCAACTGATCGGTCACCGGAAAACAGTCGAACTGCAGCATAACGGACGGATAGAGCGAAGCGATGTCGCAATGCCAGACGTTGCGCGCCACGCCGGTGAAGAAGATGTCGGTGTAACCGCCCTCGAAGCTTCTGGTCATGGGCAACTCCGGGATGCCATGGCGTTGCCGGTAATATTCACGCAGGAAAAGCGCGTTGATGCGGGTGGCATTGCCGCGCACGATTACGTCCTGATAGTTGTAGGGAAAAATCTGCGCCTGGATGAAGTAACTCGGGCTGAGGAGTTCGGAGACTGCCCGCGTTTCGCGCACCGCGCAGAGGGCACGTTTTCGGAAACGCTCTTCGCCGGCAAGATAAGCACGCTGCATTTCTTTCCCGCCTAACGAAGAGAACTCTGCGCTGTCGCATAAACCGAAATGCCGCGCCACGTCCGTGCGCTCAAAGCCACTCAGCGCGCGCATCCCGACGTCGTAAAACTGCGCGAGCAGAAAAGTGTCGACGAAGTGCCGGCCATCGACCGCGAACTTCGGATAATCGATGGTTTTCTCCGCGATTTGGAGCCGCGACGGGCGCGAGCGCAGGAAACCGCCACTGCGTCCCCAATCGAGTTTCGCCTTCGCTTTCCGCGCACGCGCCACCAGATAAGGCAGATCGAAGCGAAACAGATCGTGTCCCTCAATCACATCCGGATCGCGCTCTTTGATCAGCGCCGTCAATTCCTTGAGCGCAGCCTTCTCGGATTCGTCCGCGTTCGCGGCATCGATGATGATCAATTTCTCCCAGCCGCTGTTGTCCGAAAGCGCGATACTGGCAATGTGATTTTGCGACGCTTCCGCAAGATCGCCTTCACCAGCAAGGGGAATCACCTCGAGTTGCAAGCGCTTCAGTTCGTCGAGCCCCATTCCTTTAAACAACGTCTGCCCGGTCGCGGTGAGATAGTGCTGCACCGGATCGCTGAAGGCGAAGAAGCTGCGGCCCGCGTTTTTCAAACCATTGCGCAACGCGATCAATTCCTTCCAGCTATCGACTGTGACCAGCCAGTTGTAACGCAGATCGCCGGCAAGCTTCTCCGCATTCTCCATCCCAAGATCGGCCACGTCCGCGTCTGCCCAGACAAATGGATGGAAGGGCTCGACTGCGACAACTGTGCTCCCGTCTTTTTCCCGCCGATAAACGCGCACTGTGCCGGTATCGCCCATTTCGATGGCAACGATTCGCGGCGTGGGATCAGAGCCGAAGAGCAATTTGTTGTCCTCAAAAGCCACGCTGGACGTTGCCCGACTTCGCGCGCCGTGACAACCGCATGGCGTGTCGTCTGCCCTGCGTGCCGTGTTCTGCTCGATTCGCACGCTTACGAGTTGATGATGTCGCGCCGCGACTTTAACGCTCGCGGGTAGCGTCGCTCATATTCCACCCGGAATTCCTCGAGCAGAGGGAGATCGAGCAAATCTTTTTCGCGGCCGCTCGCGCGCTTGCTGGCAATAATATCGGACAGCGCTGTCACCGGAAAATCGTCGTGCACGACCGAGCGCTTTTTCGCCTCGACATAGCTTTCGATGCCGTCGGCCGCGTGCACGAGGTCCACATCGAACGGACCCGATTTTATTTGGACGAAATCCTTGCCGGAAATGATGGCATCGGCCAATGAGGCGTCGATGGAGAAGCCCAGGTCCTGCAATGCGGCCACGATTTTCCGGCCGTTCTCGGCGGACTTGGGGACAAATAAATCTACATCCTGGGTCGTGGCCGGATAGCCCAAAAGGATGGCGCCACTATTGTCCAAAAATAAGTAATCAACGCCGTGGCGCTGGAAGGCCTGGTAGAGCTCAACGGCTTGCTGCGGATTGAATTTGCTCTCCGGCATCGCGGGCGATCTGGAAACCAAGGTAGCGCGGCAGTTGCTCGTGGCACCACTGCCGATATTCCTTCATCGAGTCAAAAATCCGATAGGGCGCGTCATCCAGCACAGGTTTGTAAACGTGGGCAAAACCATATTTGATGTGCGTCATGACATCGCGTTCTAAGTTGCGCCGGCATTGCTCAGCCCATTCGTGATCTCCGCGGCTGGCGCTTTCCGTTTGCATTGCTTGAGAGCGTAACATCTGAAGGCCCCGCACCAACAGACGAAAATGCGCTAAGGCTGCGAAGACAAATCATGAATCAGTTTCCAAAAAACCTGTGCGGCCGTATCTCCGCGTAGAGTAATGTTTAGGTGATGCGCGAAAAAACCATCTCCGTTCTTGGCGCCGCGCTGCTGCTTGTGGCCATTCTCGCCGCCTACTCAAACCATTTTCACAATGCTTTCCACCTGGATGACGGGCACACGGTCGTAAACAACGCGTCCATTCGCGAGTTGCGGAACATTCCGCTCTTCTTTTCAGACGCGACGACTTTCAGCACCCTTCCGAGCAATCAATCGTATCGCCCACTGGTCTCGACGCTGCTGGCGATCGACTACCGGCTCGCGCGCGGATTAGAACCGTTTTGGTTTCATGTATCGATTTTCGCGCTCCTCATCGCGCTCACGCTGCTGCTCGCATTGGTCCTTCGTCATCTTCTCGAGAAGGACACGGCTTCATCAGGTTACCGCTGGATTGCGTTCGCCGCCGCCGCCAGCTACGCGCTTCACCCCGCCAACGCTGACGCCATTAACTACATTATCGTCTCGGCAGAGGTGATGGCGGCGCTTGGTGTGATCGCAGCGTTTGCCCTCTACTTCGCCTTCCCACAGTCGCGCCGACATTTTCTCTACGTTCTTCCGGCCGCGATCGCCATCCTGGCAAAGCCAACGGCCGCGATCTTTCCCGTGCTCTTCGCTCTGTTTCGTTTTTGCTTCCCCGACGAAACGCGCAAAAGTCCAGCGCGGCCGCAGTTCGCGGAATTGGTGCCACCGTTCGTCATCTGCGGAACGGCGCTGTGGTTCGTCCAGCATATGATGCCGAGCACTTGGACGAGTGGCGCAGCGAGCGCGGGCAATTATCTGATCACGCAACCTTACGTGGCCTTGCTCTACTTTAAGACGTTCTTCTGGCCCATCGGAATCTCCGCCGACTACGACTTGACTCCTATTGCTACGCTCAGCGATGTCCGCTTTTGGATCGGCTTCGCCTTCGCCCTCTTTATCGGTGCGGCAGCGATCACGGCGGTCAGGTTCAAGAAGACGCGCCTGATCGGCTTCGGTTTGCTCTGGTTCCTCATCGCGCTTCTGCCGACATCGCTCTTTCCCCTCGCCGAAGTAATGAACGACTACCGGACCTTCCTTCCGTACATCGGACTCGTCATTGCGATCGCCGGCGCAGCGGCATTGCTCGTTGCCCATTTAAAACGACAACGCAGTTGGGCAAATATTGCCGTCGTGGGCGCGGTCGCGCTCCTCCTTTGCGCCAGCGCCTACTTCACCTTCCAAAGGAACAAAGTTTGGAAGACCGAGGAAACGCTCTGGCGCGATGTCGTGTTCAAAAACCCGCGCAATGGACGCGGTTTAATGAGCTATGGAATCACCCTGGTGAACAATGGCGATTTTGTGGGCGCGATCGATTATCTCCATCGCGCACAACAGTTCACGCCGCGGTATTCTGTTCTGGTGATCAATCTCGCGATCGCCGAAAATGCCATCGGGCAGAGCGCGGCGGCCGAGCAACATTTTAAGGAGGCGCTCGCACTGGCCCCGTTAGCTCCCGATAGCTACACTTACTATGCGCGTTACCTGCTCCAGCACGCGCGCGCCGAGGAGGCACGCTACTTCCTCCACACCGCCCTAAAGCTGAGCCCCGCCGATCTGACCGCGCGCGAACTTTTGCGACAGGCCGGGCTGGTTCCGCCGACCCAGGAGCAGGGCGTAGCTCATCTGGGGCGGAACAAGGAGAAGGATGGGGATCCTGAGTCTTACATTCGACAGAAACTCAAATGCGGAAACGAACGCGACAAGTGGTGCACGATCCATTTCCTGATCAGCTTTTACAAAGCCGACAACGAACGGCTAAAAATAACCTTAACCGGCGACGAAGATAACAAGAAGACAGTGTTTCTGAAAAACGAAACGACCACTGATCCCAATACGGCAAACAGCCAGCAGTTCGCGGTAAGTGTAAAGGGATGCAACGACTGCGAA
>JBDUCP010000012.1:0-16259 GCA_040003405.1 Verrucomicrobiota bacterium | reverse complement strand
TTGCACCGACGCCGTGTTGATCGCGAGAAAAGTGCACATCGCGTTCGACGCCACGCCGGGGCGCGGATTGAGCCTCTCCAGATCGCGCATCGCGCGCAAGCCGAGCGGCGTCGCGGCGTTGCCGAGCCCGAGCATGTTCGCCGCCATGTTCATGAGCATCGAACCCATCGCCGGATGTTCCGGCGGCACATCGGGAAAAAGACGGCGCATGATCGGACGCAGCCCGCGCGCCATTCGCTGGACGAGGCCCGCGCGTTCGGCCAGGCGCATCACCCCGAGCCACAGTGCCATTACGCCGATCAATCCGAGCGCGATCGTAACCGCCGTCTTCGCGCCATCGAACGCGCCCGCCGTCACTTCGTTCAGCCGATCGTTCCAACCCCCGATCCCGACCGCGAGGAGGACAAGCGCGAGCCAGATGTAATTCAGCACAAATTTTTATAGCCAACGCCCTTCCATCCGAAAACTTTTTTCTGCAACGCTTGCGTTTTGCAGAGGCAGCCTTGTCGGCTGCGGAATTTCGAGTTGCAGGCGGCACGCCTGCCGCTACAGCAAAAATTTCCAGACGACGCCGTGTACGATCAGAGTACCGTCTCAAGCATTCGCTATGGCGACATCGCAATTCCCTAACGAACAATCCGATTCCGGCGAATTTCAACGTCAGGAAGATATTTTTCGAGAATGGATTTCCGCCGATGGCTCGACTTCGCATCCGGCCGCCGCGGGTCGTTATCATCTTTACGTTTCGCTCGCGTGTCCCTGGGCGAGTCGCACCGTCATCGTGCGGCATGTGAAAGGATTGGACCATGCGATCGGACTGACGGTGGTCGATCCGATTCGCGATGAAAAAGGCTGGGCGTTTCGATTGGAGCCGGACCCGGTCAACGGCTTCAAATATTTAAGCGAAGCGTACGCGGCGACCGATCCGAATTTTGAGGAGCGCGTGACGGTGCCGGTTCTGTGGGATACGGAAACGAAGAAGATTGTGAATAATTGCGAGGACGATATCTGCCGCATGTTTAACGACGCGTTCAATGCGGTGGCGCAAAACACGGAGCTGGATCTGTTTCCCAAAGACATCGCGGAGGAACACGAAAAACTGGCCGATTTCATTTACGACCACATCAACAACGGCGTTTACAAAGCCGACTTCGCCACGCGCCAGCGGCCGTACGAAATTTCCTGCCGCAAACTTTTCGACGCGCTCGATGAAATGGAGAAGCGCCTGGCAGGCAGCCGCTATCTGTTTGGTCAGCGCATCGTCGAGGCGGACTGGCGGCTGTTTTGCACGCTGGTTCGATTCGATGTCGTTTATCACGGGCACTTCAAGTGCAACATTCGCCGCATCGTCGATTACCCCAACCTGCAAGGTTACTTGATGGACCTTTACCAACAGCCCGGCATCGCTGACACCGTGAGCTTCGATCACATCAAGCGTCATTATTATGTGACGCACACCGGCATTAATCCCACCGGCATCGTGCCGCTCGGTCCCGCGCTCGATCTCACCCAGCCCCACGGTCGCGAGAAAATATCTTCATGAGTCTCAACGAGACCCAGCGCGAAAAATTCTGGCCCGCCTTGCCTTTCGCTGAGTGGCAGCTCACCGCCGAGACCTTGCACATGTGGACGCAGATCGTCGGCAAAATTCGGCTGTCGCTCACGCCATGGATCAATCATTCATGGCATGTCACGCTTTACGTGACACCACGCGGCCTAACGACTTCGTCCATTCCGCACGGACTGTTTCGTTTCGAGATCCAATTTGATTTCATTGCGCACGAGCTGCGCATCCTGAAAAGCAGCGGTGAGATTCGTGTCATCAACCTGAAGCCGCAATCGGTGAGCGACTTTTACCGCGCAGTTATGAGTGCGCTGATCGAGCTGGAGTTGCCGGTAAAAATCGATCTCATGCCTAACGAAATCGCCGATCCCATCCCGTTCGATCGCGACGAAGACCACCGCTTCTACGATCCCGAATATGCCAACCGGTTCTGGCGCGTGCTCGCGCAATCGCACCGCGTGCTCACGCAATTCCGCTCGCGCTTTTGCGGCAAATGCAGCCCCGTTCATTTCTTCTGGGGCAGCTTCGATCTCGCCGTCACGCGCTTCTCCGGGCGCGCCGCGCCGCCGCATCCCGGCGGAATCCCGCATCTGCCCGATGCCATTACGCGCGAAGCTTATTCGCAGGAAGTAAGCAGCGTCGGCTTCTGGCCGGGCAACGCCGCCAGTCCTACCCCAATTTATTATTCGTACGCCTATCCGGAGCCCGCCGGTTTTTCCGCAGCCAAAGTCGGCCCAGCGGCCGCGACCTATCTGCCAGCCTTGCACGAATTCATTCTGCCGTACGATGCCGTCCGCACCGCGCCCTCGCCCGATGATGTCCTGATTGAGTTTGCCCAAAGCACCTACGACGCCGCCTCAACTCTCGGAAATTGGGACCGCGCCAATTTCGAGGAAATCCCGCCGCGGACCAACCAGCGGAACTCCATCAAACATCCGTAAATTTCCGCGGTAGATTCACGGCTGCATTGAGCAAATGCAGATAATGCGCGCGCGAAATTTCGATCGCCCCAAACTTTTGCAGATGCGGCGTCAGCCATTGGGTATCGAGCAGCGCGAAGCGGCGCGCACGCAATCGCTGCACCAATCCCCACAGCGCCACCTTCGAAGCATCGCGCACGCGGTGAAACATCGACTCCCCGAAAAACGCGCCGCCGATCGCCACGCCGTAGAGCCCGCCGACCAGCCGCCCTTCGCTCCACGTTTCGACCGAGTGCGCGTAACCGAGCTGATGCAACCGCGTGTAGCTCTCGATGATCTCGCGGTTGATCCACGTCTCGCGCCGGCCAGCGCATTGCTCCACCACTTCGACGAAGGAAACATTGACGCGAAGCTCAAAGATTTCTTTGCGGATGACGCGTTCCAAAGTTTGCGGCAGATGAAAATGATCGAGCGGCAGAATGGCGCGCGGATCGGGCGAAAACCATTCGATCTTGCCGTCCTCCATCGCCATCGGAAAAACCCCGAGGCGATATCCTTGCAACAATACTTCGGGTTCAATCATGGGAAGGCCGCGACGATACAAAACTCGTCACTTGTCACTCGTCACTGATCACTCTAATCTGAATGGGTGAAATTCATTCTCACCGTTTTCGCTCTCGCCAGCGCGATGTATCTCGGCGGTTGCGCCGATCCTCTGGAACAACCGGGGCAGGAAGCGGCGCAACATTTCCAGCGCGGTATCTCCGGTCAGGGAACCCTCGGCCCAGTTGATCGCTCGAATGATCCCTACGTTCGCGGCGGACCATCGGATACGCATCCCTAGCTCGTGAGAAACGCCGCGCCTTCCGCGCATTCGAAGATTCTCATTCTCGATTTCGGTTCTCAGTACACCCAGGTCATCGCGCGCCGCATCCGTGAGTGCCAGGTTTATTCTGAGATTGTCCGCTTTGACATTTCTGCCGAAGAAGTAGCGGCCCGCCAGCCTAACGGCATCGTCCTCTCCGGCGGACCCGCCAGCGTTTACGACGAGCGCGCGCCGCAGCTTGATCCGGCGATTTTTTCTCTTGGCCTTCCCGTGCTGGGGATCTGCTACGGCATGCAGTTGATGGCGCGGCATCTCGGCGGCGGAGTGGAATTCAGTGCGCGGCGCGAGTACGGCGCGGGGATGCTCAAGCTCTCCAATGGCTCGCAGCTTTTCGCAGGACTCGGACAACAGATCGATATTTGGAACAGCCACGGCGACAAGATCACCGCGCTGCCGGAGGGATTCCGCGCGACAGCGCACACGGAGAATTCCGCCTTTGCCGCGATCGAGCACACGGAGAAAAAACTTTACGGCTTGCAATTTCATCCCGAAGTAGCGCACACGCCGCGCGGTAAGGAGATCCTGCAAAATTTCGTCTATCGCATCTGCGGTTGCGCGATGGATTGGACGATGGGGTCGTTCATCGAGGACGCCTGTCAGCGCATTCGCAGCCAGGTGGGCAGGCAAAAGGTCGTGCTCGGCCTCAGCGGCGGCGTCGATTCTTCCGTCACGGCGGCGCTTTTGCATAAGGCGATCGGCGATCAGCTCACCTGTATCTTTGTCAACAATGGCCTCCTCCGAGCGCGCGAGGAAGAGATGGTGCAACGTGTTTTCGGAGAAAACTTTCATGTGCGCCTGAAGTACGTTGATGCCGCCGCACGTTTTCTAAAACAGTTGCAAGGCGTGACTGATCCGGAAACGAAACGAAAAATTATCGGGAATGAATTCGTCAAAGTTTTCGAGGAAGCGACGGCGGAATTGCTGGTCGAAGACAGGGCCAGCGGCTCCGGCGAAAATGGCGGCTACCATTTTCTCGCACAGGGCACGCTCTATCCCGATGTGATCGAGAGCGTCGCGATCGGCGGCAATCCGGCCTCACTTATCAAGAGCCATCACAATGTCGGCGGCCTGCCGGAGAAAATGCACTTCGAGTTGGTCGAGCCCGTGCGCCAATTGTTCAAAGACGAAGTGCGCGAGCTCGGCTTGCAGCTTGAACTGCCGCGCGAAATTGTTTACCGCCAGCCCTTCCCCGGCCCGGGCCTGGCCGTGCGCATCCTGGGTGAAGTCACGCCGGAGCGCCTGCGCATCCTGCGCGACGCCGACACGATTGTGCTGAGCGAGATGAAAGCCTCCGATTGGTATTATCGCGTGTGGCAATCGTTCGCCGTGCTCCTGCCTGTGCGTTCCGTCGGCGTCATGGGCGATCAACGCACCTATGACTACACCATCGCGCTTCGCATCGTCGAAAGTCAGGATGGCATGACCGCGGATTGGGTGCGTGTTCCGTATGAATTACTCGCGCGCATTTCCAACCGCGTGATCAACGAAGTCAAAGGCGTCAATCGCGTCTGCTACGACATCTCGAGCAAACCGCCGAGCACGATCGAGTGGGAGTGATTCGGTTTTCGATTGCCGATTTTCGATTTTTAACCGCTAATCGGCGGAGATGAACGCCGAGCAAACGCGCCTCGCGGAGAATGACAGCCGCGAAGAGCCCTGGCATTTTTGGGGACCATATCTGGCTGAGCGCGCATGGGCGACGGTGCGCGAGGATTACAGCGCGAATGGCGATGCCTGGAATTATTTTCCGCACGATCACGCCCGCTCGCGCGCTTATCGCTGGAATGAAGATGGCATCGCGGGCATCTCTGATTTTAAGCAGCACCTTTGCTTCGCCTTCGCGTTTTGGAATGAACACGATCCGTTTCTGAAAGAGCGCTTCTTCGGCGTGACCGGGCCACAGGGAAATCACGGCGAGGACGTGAAGGAAATTTATTTCTACACCGACAATACGCCGACGCACAGTTACATGCGGATGCTTTATCGTTATCCGCAATCGCGTTTTCCCTATGAGCAATTGCTCGCGGAAAATCAGCGACGTTCCAGGCAGGATTCGGAGTTCGAGCTTTGGGACACGGGCGTCCTGGAGGCCGGCGTCTTCGACATCGATGTCGAATACGCGAAGGCGCAGCCTAACGACATTCTCGTGCGCGTCGCGGTCACCAATCACAGCGCGAACGATGCGACGCTTCACCTTTTGCCGACCATCTGGTTCCGCAATACCTGGAGCTGGGGGCGCGATGATCGGCGACCGAATTTGCACGCCGTCGAACCTTTCGTCATCCAGGCGACCCACGATTTAGTCGGCGAATACCGGCTCTATTGCGAAGATGCGGACGAACTTCTTTTCGCGGAGAACGAAAGCAATCTTCAGCGGCTCTGGAACGTTCCGAACGCCAGTGCCTTCGTGAAGGATTCGATCAATGACTACGTGGTGCACAGCCGCAAAGACGCGGTTAATCCGGCGCGCGTCGGGACGAAGGCTGCCGCGCATTACGTTTTGCCATTCCGTCCCGGCGAGCGACGCACCATTCGCCTGCGATTGAAGCGAATCGAAAACGGAAAAAAATCGTTCGCGCCCTTCGCTGACTTCGATGCGCAAATGGCAAGGAGGACCGCGGAAGCGGACGAATTCTTCGCCGCGCTTGCGCCGCCGCGTTTAAGTAACGAACAGAAAGCGATCCAGCGGCAGGCGCTCGCGGGGATGCTGTGGAACAAGCAGTTTTACCACTACGCCATCGAGCAATGGCTCGAAGGCGATCCGGCGCAACCGCCGCCGCCTGACGAACGCAAGCAAGGCCGCAACGCGGATTGGCGGCATCTCTACAACGAGCGGGTCATGTCGATGCCGGATAAGTGGGAATATCCCTGGTACGCATCGTGGGACCTGGCCTTTCATTGCATTCCGCTCGCGCTGGTCGATCCCCAATTCGCCAAGAGCCAACTCGATATCGTGGTGCGCGAATGGTACCAGCATCCCAACGGACAGATTCCCGCCTACGAATGGAATTTTAGCGACGTCAATCCACCGGTGCTGGCGTGGGCAGCGTGGCGTGTCTATCAGATCGAGCGCAAGCAAACCGGCAAAGGCGATCGCGCGTTTCTCGAAACGATCTTCCACAAAATGCTCATCGCATTCACCTGGTGGGTGAATCGCAAAGATCGCTCCGGCAAACATATTTTTGAAGGCGGATTCCTGGGACTCGATAACATCGGCGTGTTTGATCGTAATTCGTCGTTCCCCGACGGCAGTTACCTCGAACAAAGCGACGGCACGAGTTGGATGGCAATGTTTTCGCTCAATTTGATGCGGATCGCGATCGAGCTCGCGGCCGAAAATCATGTTTACGAAAACATCGCGACGAAATTCTTCGAACACTTCCTCGGCATCGCGGCGGCGATGAACAATCTCGGCGGCAAAGGGATTGGGCTTTGGAATGAAGAAGATGAATTTTATTACGATGTGCTTCACACGCCGGGCGGGCGTTACTTGCCGTTGAAAGTGCGCTCGTTAGTCGGCCTCATGCCGCTGCTCGCGGTAGAGACGATTCAGTGGCAGCTCATCGATGCGCTGCCGGGCTTCAAAGCGCGTCTCGAATGGTATCTCAAGCACCGGCCCGATCTCGCCAGCCTGGTTTCGCGCTGGCAGGAACCGGGCATGGGCGAGCGCCGCCTGGTCGCGCTCACCCGCGGACATCGCATGAAATGTTTGCTGCGGCGCATGCTCGATCCGGAGGAATTTTTGAGCGATTACGGCGTGCGTTCGGTGAGCAAGTATCACCGCGATCATCCGTACGTGCTGACCATTCACGGCGAAGAAAAAGTGGTGAACTATGAACCGGCCGAATCGCAGAGTGGTCTTTTCGGCGGAAACTCAAACTGGCGCGGCCCGGTCTGGCTCCCGATCAATTATTTACTCATCGAATCGCTCCAGCAGTTTCATCATTATTACGGCGACGATTTCAAAGTGGAATGCCCGACGCGCTCGGGAAATTTTTTGACGCTGAAAGAAATTGCCAACGAGCTATCCAATCGCCTGATCAAAATCTGGCTGCCTGACGAAAAGGGCGAGCGGCCCTTCGAGCGTGCGTCGGGCGATTCGTTAGGCCACCAGCCCAATCGCTATTTGTTTCACGAATATTTTCATGGAGATTCCGGCGCGGGTCTTGGGGCGTCGCATCAAACCGGCTGGACTGGGTTGGTCGCGAAATTGATCCAGCAGCAAGGCGAGTTTGGGACGATTGCGAAGTAACGAACCTTTAATGAGCACGCAACACTGTCGACTGATCGAGTTGGAAAAGATTGCCGATCCCGCAGGGAATCTGACCGCGATCGAGAGCAACCGGCAGATTCCATTCGCGATTCAGCGCATGTTTTATTTGTACGATGTGCCCGGCGGTGAGCAGCGCGCGGGACATGCGCTCAAGAGTTGCCATCAATTTCTCATCGCGATGTCAGGCAGCTTCGATGTGCTCGTTGACAACGGAATAAAGAGTGAGCGCTACCAACTCAATCGACCGTATCGCGGTCTCTACATTCCGCCGCTGGTGTGGCGCGAGATCGATAATTTTTCATCCGGCTCGGTCTGCGCAGTCCTCGCCTCGGAACCGTACGATGAAGATGGATACTATCGCAGCCACGAATCCTTTGCGGCTGCGGTGAAGGAAGCGAGACGAACCTCTCGTTAGGCTTGCCAGGCGTTGCAGGCGTCGATGATGCTTTCGATTTCTGTTTTGGAAAGAAAAGGGTGGATCGGCAGCGAAACCTCACTCGCGGAAAACTTTTGCGAGTTCGTCAGTGCGCCTTCAATTTCGAATTTAACCGACTTCATCGCCGATTGCTCTGGAATCAGGCGGGGATAATGCACGCCTGTTTGAATGCCGCACGAGCGCAGATGTTCGCGGAAATGATCGCGCTTGTGAGCAGCGACCAGAATCGGAAACAAATGCCACACCGGCTTTGTCTCAGTGGGCGGGCGCAAAAGGCAAATCGCTGAGTTAGAAATACCGGCGAGATATTTGCTCGCAATTTCGCGGCGGGCCTTTGTCCAGGCGTCGAGTTCGGGAAGCAATGCATCAGTCATAATCGCTGCATGCATTTCATCGAGGCGGCTGTTTAAGCCGAGAGTTTCGTGGACGTATTGCGATGTCTGTCCGTAATTTCGCAGCGCGCTGGCGCGGCGGGAAATGTCCGCGTCATTCGTTAGGAGGGCTCCGCCGTCGCCGAGCGCTCCCAGATTCTTTGTCGGATAAAAACTTGTGGCGTTGACCTGTCCGACTGTCCCGACCGCGCGTGCGCCGATCGCTTGCGCGCAATCCTCAACAACGCGCAGATCAAACTCATTTTTTAACTGCAAAAGTTTCTCGAGATCGAGCACAAAACCATACAAATGGACCGGCAGCAAAAAACGAATCGAGCGGTCGCGTTCTAGCAAGCGTCGGCATTTTTCCAGATCAAGTGCGCCGAAGTCATCGACATCGACAAAAACCGGAACGCCACCGGCGCGAATGATAGCAAGCGTCGTCGCGAAAGCTGAAAGCGGGGTCGTTAGGACCTTTTCGCCCAGACGAAGGTCGAGGCAACGCAAAGCGATCTCCAAGGCATCCATGCCGTTTCCAACCCCCACGGCGTGCGTAACGTCGAAACGTTTCGCGATGGCAGCTTCGAATCGCTCCACTTCTGCACCAAGAATATAACGGCCACTTTTTCCGACGCGCGCTACTGCCTCCAGCACGCGAGGCGCGACCACTTGCCATTGCCGGCCAAAATCATTCAGCGCAATCATTCGGCCTAACGAATCTAATCCACGTAGCGTTGTGCGATCGGCATGCGGCGGCCGAGACCAAATGCGCGGCTCGTGACCTTGATTCCGGGCGCCGCCTGCGCGCGCTTGTATTCGTTGAGATCGACGCGGCGCTGCACCCACCGCACCGTTTTCTCCTCGAAACCGTGAGCGATGATGTCACGCGCGCTCAAATTTTCCTCGACGTAAAGGCGCAGAATTTCATCGAGCACATCATAGGGCGGCAGTGTGTCCTGATCTTTTTGATCGGGCTTGAGTTCAGCGCTGGGCGGTTTTTCAATGGTCGCCGCGGGAATGATTTCGCGTTCGCGATTAATCCAGCGCGCGAGTTGATAGACCATCGTTTTCGGCACGTCGCTGATGACAGCCAGGCCACCCGCCATGTCGCCGTAAATCGTGCAGTAACCGACAGCGAGTTCGCTCTTATTTCCGGTGGTGAGAAGCAGGTGCCCGAACTTGTTCGAGAGCGACATCAGGATCATGCCGCGCAGACGCGATTGCATGTTCTCCTCTGTCGTGTCTTCGGATAAGCCAGCAAAAATCCCGGTGAACTGCTTTTTGAAGGCAGCGAAGGCGTCCCCGATCGGAATCTGCAGACATTTGATGCCGAGATTTTGCGCGAGCGCGAGCGCATCATCGATGCTACCGCGCGACGAGTACGGGCTCGGCATCGACGCGCCAAGAACGTTTTCCGCTCCCAACGCGTCCACCGCAATCGCCGCGACCACGGCCGAATCGATCCCGCCGCTTAGTCCCACTACCACCGACTTGAAATTGCATTTCGTGAGATAATCGCGCACGCCTAACGAGAGCGCATGGAAGAGATCGGCCGAAACGTCCCCGTCCACTCCCTCGATCGCCCTCGCTGCCTCGGTATCGACGATCTCTTCGGCATCGCGAAATGCCGGTAGCTGCGCAATCAATTTTCCCTCGGCATTCGCCGCGATGGAATTGCCATCGAAGACCAATTGGTCATTACCGCCGACCGCGTTGCAGTAACAGATCGGGCGCTGATGAGCGCGGGCGAGAGATGTCACCATTTCGCGGCGAATGGCCGGCTTATGCAAACTGAAGGGGGAGGCGCTCAGGTTGAGAATCAATTCTGCGCCCTGATCGACCAGCGAACGCACCGGCTCAACATCATAAAACGGGCGTGGCAAATAATGCTCCGTCCAAATATCTTCGCAGATGGTCACTCCTATTTTTCTGCCGCGAAAAACCAATGGGGTCACGTTTCGCGCCGGCTCGAAGTAGCGGTCTTCATCAAAGACATCGTAAGTAGGTAAAAGCGATTTGTGCGTCTTCGCCATGGGCGCGCCCAATTGCAATAACGCCGCCGCATTGTGAAATGGTTTTCCGCGCCCTTGATTTCGTTCGACGAAACCGACCAGCAAGGCCGCGCCGCTGAGGCGCGCTTGCAGCTTCTCCAGAATCTCAAGATTTTGCGGGACGAATTGTGATTTGAAAACGAGGTCTTGCGGCGGGTAGCCGGTGACGGCGAGTTCCGGCGTGATGACTAAATCGGCACCCGCCGCGGCCAGCCG
Source organism: Verrucomicrobiota bacterium (assembly GCA_040003405.1). Taxonomy (GTDB): domain Bacteria; phylum Verrucomicrobiota; class Verrucomicrobiia; order Chthoniobacterales; family UBA10450; genus JBDUCP01. The sequence goes on along the minus strand of JBDUCP010000012.1, from coordinate 5,542 downwards.
CTCATAGGCGCAGCTAATCTTCTCGAAGTTGCCGCTGAGGTCCCCGACCGTGGGATTAATTTGAGCGAAGCCAATCTTCATCGCGCGCCCCGCAGCGTATGCGCGCGGCCGCGATGGGCAACGGCTTTCCGGCGGCGCTAGCGTTTCTTGATGAAGCCCGGCGGCGCGGTATGAGCGTAACCCTTATTCAAGGCGTCGTCCGCGCCTTCCGCGAACACTTTTCTCCACTGGATGAGACACGCGGCGAGAAAGCCGGCGACCATGCAGATGATCACTTTTTGAATAAAGGTCGCGTGCACTCCCACCTTACAAGCAGGAGAGGTGCCACGGCGCAGCTCGTGATTTACCAAAAACCCCACTGCCGCGTCTGCATGATCCAACAGCCGAGGAGCAAATTGGTCACAGCATGCGCAATCACACAGGAGGCGAGATTCTTCGTCCGATAGGCCACCAAATTATAAAGCGCCCCGGTGATCAACGCCGCCACCCAGTCTGCAGAGGAGTGCGAAAATCCGAACGCCGCTGTGACGACGGCAAAAGAGAGCCACGAAAATGCGCCAAAGGGCACGGTATCGAATTTCTCACTGATCAAATAACGCAGCAGAAATCCGCGCCAGAAGATTTCCTCCACGAGAGGAACAACCAGCACGAGACGGAGGAAACGAAACAGAACCGTGGTCCAATACCAGGCGGGCTGGCCAGCAAACACCTCGGGGTTAAAACCGTCGCGGCGCGCATTGAAGCCGAAGAATTCCTGGGGCGAAATCCACAGAACAAAGACGATGACGGCAAGCGCGATCGTGAAGAACAAGCGCGCCGGCGGACGAAAATGATACTCGCGCCAGAAGCGCAGGAGGAGCGCGGCACAAATGATTGTTTGCGCCGGATACAGCCAGTACTCGGGCGCATCGAGCCATGGCGCGCCGCCAATTTTTTTAAGTCCGCTCACCGAAGAGAGCAGGATTAGGAACGTCACCATCGGCGCGGCAAATGCCATCAATTTGCGCCTCTCGATTTTCTTATTCGTGGAATCCATTTCGTGTATGAATGAATGGATAGATTCTTTTTCGATGAAATCCAACAGCGAGGGCAAGCGGGAGTCGGTCGATCCAGACCAGTTGTTGCGCATGATGGAGCTGGCGCAAACGCGCGCGAACAAGAGATGGCGCACTACGGCAGTTTTCGCACCGTCAGCTTCACCTTCTTTTCGCGGTCATCGTCGGCGCAACACTGGCTTTCTATTTTGTTTTTTCGTCCGGGCGGCTAGACCAACTGCGCGCTCAGAGTAACTCATCGCCGGAACCCACCGCCTCCCCTTCTTCGCCTTAAGATGCCCGTCGAGTTCGAGCCAGGACTGCACCATCAGGTTCGCCTGCTCGAGTTTGGCAATGACGCGATCATTTTAACCGACGCGCCCGCCGACCATCCGGAGTTTTTCTAAATAACCGGCTCAGCCTCCTGCTCACGGCAGAATGACCGGACCAGACGGCTTCGGATTTTCCACAAGCGCCCTGCTTCCTTTTCGCTCGTTGATCACGAAAGTATTATTGTCGCCCAGTTTCGACCACGGTCCCCGCGGCACTTCACTGAAGTCGACAAACCTCCAATCGGTCACATCCGTTTCTTGCAACCCGAGATAATCCCGCACCGCTGGCGAAACATCGAGTCCGGCGCCCTTGTTCAAGTTCGGTTTCGGCCGTTCGTTGCCGAAGACATATTGCCAATGATCCGTCCGAAATGGCCCCGCATCTTCCCATTGCGCATACACGGTTTTGTTGCCTTTATGGATCGCCAGCCAACGGCCCTTGCAGGTGGAAACGCCCGGCCCTTGATAAGCCTCCTTAAACCATGGCACCACTCGCGAGGCTTCCGGGCGATGGCCATTCGAAGCCTTGTCGTTATATGGCAGAGCGCAATAAAAAGGGTTCTGGCGCGGCGTAAATTTTACCGGGATCAAATCTTGCCGGTGAGCGCGATCCGGGTCGTCGAACCCACCGTAGTTCTTGGTCCAATTAGCGTCCCACGAACTCGAGAGATTTGGCACCGGATTGTTGGCTGTCGGCTTTTCGCCAATCCAAAAAACTGTCGTGACGATTTCTTTTTTCCACGGATAACGATCATCCGCTTTCGCCAGCGGCGGGCTCAATTTGGCCAACAACCTGAAGGTCAGCGGCGCGATGGTTTGCATCGACTCCTCCACCGGCTTGTTCGATTTTTTGCTCAGCTTCACCTTCGCCGTGGGGATAGAGGCCGGCGCGCTATGCGTAAACATACCGGCGATCGAGGACAGCAGGACCACGGCTGTAAGAGTAAAAGTACTTGGTTTCATCGGGAAAAACGCGCCGCCGGAGGAAACTCACTGGAGGCATATCTCTACAGTAAGAATCGGCCTGTAAGGGGGCGACGCGCGTAGCATAGCGCATTTTGGGGCGTTACGCGAACGGTCGTGAGCATTAAACTCTTTGGCATGAAGCCGAAGTCTTTTGCGCGGATCCTGCTGCTACTCTCCCTGGCTTGCTTCTGTCGGGCCATCCCGGCAGAGACAAAAGCATCGAGTTCGTCCCTCACGGTTACCTTTTGGAACATCCAGTGGTTTCCCGGCCGCGGGCCGAATGCCTCCGGCGCGCAAGCGGCGCGACAAGTCCGCGAAGTCCACCGCGACATGGAGCGCCTTCAACCGGATATCATCGGCTTGGAGGAAGTACGCGACTTTGAAAATGCCTCCCTCGCGGTGCAGGCCTTGCCCGGATTCAAGGTCGATGTCTGTTCGAATTTTCCGCCGCGCGAGGGCCAGACCGTCGCCCAGCAAATCGTCATCGCGAGTCGATTGCAACCGATGAGCGCGTGGGCGGAAAAATGGAAAACGGGCGAAGCGATCACGCCTCCCCGCGGCTTTGCCTTTGCCGCCTATCAGATCTCCCCGAAGCAATTGCTTCTCGTTTACGCGCTGCATTTGAAAAGCAATCGCGGCGAGATTCACGAAGACATGCGCATCCGCGAAGAGTCGATGCGCCAGCTGATTTCGCACATGCGGGCGATGCGCGATGCGTATGGCAAACTCGGATCCCTCACCTGGATCGTGGGCGGCGATTTCAACACCACGCCCGACGATCCGCGGTTCGCTGAGGAAAAAACCGTTTCATTTTTGCGCGCTGAAGATTTTCGCTGGGCCTGGCAGGAAATCCCCGCCGTGGATCGAATCACCATGCCGCCCGATGCCCGTTATCCCGCCGCCTGTTTTGATCAGATTTTCTTTCGCGGCGCTATCTTGACTAAAGCCTGGGTCACTGAAACATCACCGCGTTCCAGCGACCACCGCGCGGTGAACGCTATTTTAGACCTAACGATTCGTTAATCACTCAATAAACTTTCCAGGATTCAAGATACCGGCGGGATCGAGCGCGTCCTTGACGGCGCGATGCAAATCGCGCGAGACGTCGCTCGTTGCTTCCGGCCACCAACGTTTCTTGGCGAGTCCAATACCGTGTTCACCGGTAATGACGCCACCCCAGGCTAGGACCTGCGCGAAAAGTTCGTCGAGCGCGCCTTCCACTTTTTCGCGCACGCCGGCGTCGCGATTGTAGCGATCCGCCATAATGTTCACATGAATGTTGCCGTCGCCGGCGTGACCGAAACAGGCGATCGGGAATCCATGTTTCATCTGCAACTTTTCGGCGAACTCGACCAAATCGACGATGTGGCTGCGTGGTACTACCACATCCTGATTTAGTTTCGTTAGGCCAGTGGCGCGCAGTGAATTGCTGAACTCACGCCGCAACGCCCAAAGCTTTTCGCAATCGGTTTCGCCCTTCGCCATTTCGAGGGCGTTTGGTTTTTTCTGCGCAATCAATTCACGGATCGCGGCGGCTTCACTGCGCACGCTTTCTTCCTGTCCATCCAGATCGACCAGCAAGTGCGCGCTCCCGGCCGGCACGATCATTTTTCCGAGATCGCGCCGCGCAGCCTCGAGTGTGAAATGGTCCGCGATCTCCAGCGATGCCGGCAAAAATCCCTGTGCGAAAATTTCCTGCACCGCCGCAGCGGCATCCGACATTTTGGCAAAGGCCGCGGAGAGAGTCGCGCGCGCCGGCGGCAACGGCAGCAACCGCAACGTGATTTCGGTGACGATACCGAGCATGCCTTCGGAACCGACAAACAACCCGATCAAATCGAAACCGGTCTTGTTTTTGTGCACGCGTCCCCCAGTGCGCAAAACGTCGCCATTGGCGAGCACGACTTCGAGACCCATCACATAATTGCGCGTCACACCGTATTTCAAACATCGCGGACCACCTGCATTCGTCGCAACATTTCCGCCGATGCTGCAATCTTTCATGCTCGCGGGATCGGGTGGATAAAATAATTTCTCCGCGCGCGCCGCTGTTTTCAAGTCGCCCGTGATTACACCCGGTTCCACGATCGCAATCGCATCCGCGAAATGGATTTCCTTGATCCGGTTCATGCGCGCGAGCGACAGCGCGATCCCGCCGCGCGCCGGCACGCATCCGCCCACGTAGCCATAACCGGCACCCCGCGCCGTGACCGGAATGTTTCGCGCCGAAGCGAACCGAAGCAGTTGACTCACCTGCTCGGTCGAACGCGCGAAAATAACCGCCTCGGGCGCATGACTTGCGAACCACTTATCGCCGCTGTGCGCAGCCAGCGTCTCGGGATCGTCAGCGACCGCGTCCTGGCCTAACAACTGCCGCAGCTCGTCGTTCACATTCCCATGATCTGGTAGCCGCCATCGACATAGAGCACTTGTCCGGTAATGGCGGCCGCGCCGTCGCTCGCCAGAAAAACTCCCGTTTCGCCGAGCTCACTTGGTTCGCAACTGCGTTTCAGAGGCGCGTGTTCCTGATAGTGCTTCAGCATCGCGGTGAAGCCGCTGATCCCGCGCGCCGCCAGCGTTTGCACCGGCCCCGCCGAGATGCAATTCACGCGAATTTTTCTCGCCCCAAGATCGTAGGCCAGATAACGCGTGCTCGCCTCGAGACTCGCCTTCGCCACGCCCATCACATTGTAATGCGGCACCACTTTCTCCGAGCCGTAATAACTCATCGCGACAATGCTGCCGCCGTTCGTCATCATCGGCGCCGCTTCCCGCGCGAGCGCCACCAGCGAGTAGGCGCTGATATCGTGCGCGGTGCGAAAAGCTTCGCGCGTCGTGCTGACAAAATCGCCTTCCAGCGCTTCCTTGGGCGCGAATGCGACAGAGTGCAGCATGAGATCGAGCCGCTCCGTTTCGATGCGCACATTTTTGAAAAACTCCGCGATCTCCACATCATTCGAAACGTCGCAAGGATAAAGCGGAGTGTCCTGGCCAAACTCGCTCACCAGTTCCTCGACATTCTCCTTCAACCGCTCGCCTTGATAATTAAAAATCAAACGCGCGCCCGCCGCCGCCCACGCCTTGGCGATTGCCCACGCGATGCTGCGCTTATTTGCGACGCCAAAAACGACGCCGGTTTTCCCGGCCAAAACCTGGTTGGTCATAACGCGTCACCATACGCAACTTCTCCGCAGCGCCAAGACGTGCGGA
>JBDUCP010000141.1:0-4817 GCA_040003405.1 Verrucomicrobiota bacterium | reverse complement strand
CGCGATCGCTGAAGCGGTCCGCGATTGTCCGCCGAGGAAGAGACCCGCAGCGAAGTCACAGAACGCATCGTTGCAATTGTCCGGTCTGGAGCCGCTGAATATCACGGCCGAGATGGGTTTCGTGGTGGTCGGAGAACGGACGAACATCACTGGCTCGCCGCGTTTTTCGAAATTGATTTTGGCTGGTGATTTCGAAGCAGCCCTCGCGGTCGCGCGGCAACAGGTGAAGGGCGGCGCCAACATTCTCGACGTCAATATGGACGAAGGGATGATCGATTCCGAGGCGTCGATGACGCGCTTTCTGAATCTTGTCGGCAGTGAGCCGGAAATTTCCCGCATTCCGATCATGATCGACAGCTCGAAATGGAGCGTGATCGAAGCCGGTTTGAAATGCGTGCAAGGCAAGGCGGTGGTAAATTCAATCAGCTTGAAAAATGGCGAGGAGGAATTCTTGCGTCAGGCTGGACTCGTTAGGCAATACGGCGCGGCCATGATCGTGATGGCGTTTGATGAAAGCGGACAGGCCGATTCCTTGACGCGACGTATGGAAGTTTGCCAGCGCGCCTACCAGCTGTTGATCGAGCGTGCCGGCATTCCACCTAACGACATCATTTTCGATCCGAACGTTCTCACCGTAGCGACCGGGTTGGACGAGCATCGCAACTACGCGGTCGATTTCATCGAAGCCGTGCGCTGGATTAAGGCAAATCTTTCCGGCGCGCGCACCAGCGGCGGTATCAGCAATATTTCATTTTCGTTTCGCGGAAACAACGCGGTGCGCGAAGCGATGCATGCGGCATTCCTATTTCATGCTATCCAGGCCGGACTCGATATGGCGATCGTCAACGCCGGGCAACTCGCCGTTTACGAAGAGATCGAGCCGGAGTTGAAAGCCCGCGTCGAGGACGTGCTTCTTAATCGCCGCGAGGACGCGACGGAGCGGCTGGTCGACTTCGCGGAGAGCGTAAAGGCGGCGGAGAAAACACCAGTGGAAAAAGAGGCGTGGCGACATGCGCCGGTGGAGGAGCGGCTCTCGCACGCGCTGGTGAAAGGCATCGTGGATTTCATCGACGCCGACACCGAGGAGGCGCGCGCAAAAAGCAAACGCCCACTCGATGTGATCGAGGGACCGCTCATGGCCGGCATGAGCGTGGTGGGCGATTTGTTCGGCGCGGGGAAAATGTTTTTGCCGCAGGTGGTGAAGAGCGCACGAGTGATGAAAAAGGCGGTCGCGTATTTGATGCCGTTTATGGAAGCGGAGAAACACGCCGATGCGAAACCGCAGGCGCGCATCGTTATGGCGACGGTGAAAGGCGACGTGCACGACATCGGGAAAAATATCGTGGGGGTCGTTTTGCAATGTAATAATTACGAGGTCATCGATCTCGGCGTGATGGTGCCGGCGGCGAAGATTTTGGAAGCCGCCCGCGCGAATAAAGCCGACGTCATCGGTCTCAGCGGTCTGATTACGCCGTCGCTGGATGAAATGGTGCATGTCGCGCAAGAGATGGAGCGAGAAGGTTTCGCGTTGCCGCTTTTGATCGGCGGGGCGACGACAAGTCGCGCGCATACGGCGGTGAAAATCGCGCAACATTATCGCGCGAGCACCGTGCATGTGCTCGACGCCTCACGGGCCGTCGGAGTAGTGAGCACTCTTTTGAATCCCGAGTTGAAGGAAGATTTCGACGTGAAGACGCGCACTGATTATGCGCGGCTGCGCGAAGAGCACGCGGCGAAATCACAGGAGAAGAAACTCATTTCGCTGGAACAGGCGCGGGCCAATCGCACGCCGATTGATTGGAGCACCTACACGCCGCCGAGGCCGGAACGGACCGGAGCGAAAACAATTAGCCCGTCGATAGCCGACCTAACGAGTTACATTGATTGGTCGCCGTTCTTTCATACCTGGGAATTACGCGGCCGTTACCCGGCGATTTTTGACGATCCTGTTGTCGGCCCACAAGCCCGAGAACTCTTCGAAGATGCGCAACAACTGTTGGAACAAATTCGTTCGGAGAAGCTGCTGACCGCGCGTGGCGTGTACGCATTTTGGCCGGCGAAAGCAATCGGCGACGACGTTGAAATTTACACGGATCAATCACGCACAGAGCCTTTGGCAATATTTCATTTTCTGCGGCAGCAAATGCAAAAACCGTCGGACCAGTTCAATCATTGCCTGGCCGATTTCGTTGCGCCGGCGCAATTGGATTACATCGGTGGTTTTGCGGTGACAGCAGGCATTGGCGCGGATGAGTTGGCAAAAAAATTCGCCGGTGATCATGACGACTACAACGCCATCCTGACCAAGGCGCTGGCCGACCGGCTGGCGGAAGCGTTTGCGGAGTATCTGCACGAACAGGCGCGTATCGCCTGGGGATTTGGCCGCGATGAAAAACTTTCGCGCGAAGAATTAATTCGCGAGCGCTATCGCGGGATTCGTCCCGCGGCGGGTTATCCGGCATCGCCGGATCACACCGAAAAGGAAACGCTGTTTCGATTACTCGATGCCGGGACAAACGCCGGTATCAAACTGACGGAATCGTTTGCCATGTATCCAGGGGCAAGCGTGAGCGGGCTCTACTTTGCCCATCCCGAATCAAAATACTTCGGGGTCGGTAAGATCGGGCGCGACCAGGTGCGCGATTACGCGCTGCGTAAAGAGCAGCCTAACGAGTGGGTCGAGAAATGGCTGGCGCCAAATCTGAGCTATTGAGGCCGAGCTGACTCGTCGCGCTTGAGCGACGGGTCCTCGATCTGCGCGCCGAAAAGCAGCAGCGCTCCGGCCTGGTCGGCCGAGACGGGATCGACTGTCGTTGCTTCATCCGGCTGAGGCCAGTGCACGCTCCAGGCGAGTTTACATTTTTCCAGCGTCCAGATGAGGTAGCGCGTGAGATCGAATTCCCACCACTTCAATCCGTGCGCCGCGCAACGTGGCTTGGCGTGATGGTTATTGTGAAAGCCTTCGCCGAACGCGCCGAGGCCGACCCAGAAATTATTTTTGCTGTGATCGGTTGTTTCGAAACTGCGGTAGCCGAGCTTTGGCATGTGGCAGATCGAGTTCACCGCCCAGGTAAAATTGTAAACAACCAGCATCGGCACGTAGAGACACCATAGAAGAGCGGCACCACCGAGCGTGAAGTAAAGCAACGCCGCCACTGCGAGATGCGGGAGGATATAAAACACCGGGCGTTCCCACAGGCGGCAGTACCAAATCTTGCGCACGTCGGCCGCGTAGCGCATGGAGCGATCGCGGAAGCCGGGCGGCTTGCGCACCAGCCACATCATGTGCGCGTAGGGAAAACCGTGGATCGGGCTGTGAATGTCTTCGTCGGTATCCGATTTCAAGTGATGATAGCGATGATCGCCGACCCACGTCACCGGATCGCCCGAGAGCGCCACGGCCGAGCCGGTGGCGAAGAAAAACTTCAGCCACTCCGGCATTTCAAAACCGCGATGGGTCAGATAACGATGCAGGTAAAGCGTCGTGCTGATGCCGCCCCAGAAATACATCGCCACCATGATCGGGAGATAGCGCCACTGGAATTGCGTCCAGAGCGCGATCACCCCTAGCACTTGCAGGCCGATGAGAATGACGAAGAGAAAAAGATTGAGTCTATCGTTCTTAAACATGGGAAAGGAGATTGCGACGCAGGCGCGTGCGGGAGAGGAAAACCAAGCTCGATAAGGTCGTCTGAAACCGATGTTTGGCAAGGCGTTGTTTCGGCGCGCCGAGATTCTGGATGCGAAAATGCCCGGAGCGTGCAACACTCGCGCAGTCGCGCGGGGTGTAGCTTAGCTTGGTAGAGCGCCTGGTTTGGGACCAGGAGGTCGCAGGTTCGAATCCTGTCACCCCGACCATCGTCAAAGTAAATCGGATGAAACTTATTTTGGCGACGATCGCTTTTGCTCTGGCGATGTCCGCAGCTGCGGTGTGCGGCCAGGAGCCGCCTTTGCCCGACAAGAATGGAACGCCAGAGCCGAACCCGCCCGCCGTCGTTTCGCCTACTCCGCTGCCGGTCGAGCCGCCGCAAATTGTCCCCGACCCTCCGGCGGCGAAAGTGGCCCCGATCCTGCCCGACCTCGAGGCCAGCTTCCGCCAATCGCCCCTGACGCAGGCTTCCGAAGAGTACCGGCTGCACCTCGAATGGCGGCAGTTGCAAAACCGCACCGCGCACGATCCGGCGGTGGAGGCCGCGCGACAAGCCGCCGCGCGGGCGAAGACCGATCAGGAAAAGCGGGCGCGATTAGGCGACTACTACAAAATCCAATGCGCCCGCATGCAGGCGCTCACCACTGCGCCGGATGTGAAAGCGTACCTCGAAGCGAAAAAAGCGGCCGAGTTGGCGGGTTTGGTGCAGCCGCGCGTTCATCCTGCGCAGACCGCGAAGCGCCGTGTCGTCCCTTGAGTGGCCCTTGCCGAGTGCGATTGCTGCCTTAAGATTTCTGCCGCAACCCTGGCGCGTTCGACTAGTGGTTAGGTCACAGCCCTCTCAAGGCTGTTGCACGGGTTCGAATCCCGTACGCGCTGCCAGAGATCGGGCTGGACAAAATGGTTGAGCCCCGGAAAATCCGCGCCTCGCATGACCGCACACACGAAGCTTTTTATTCCCGGCCCCGTCGAAGTTTCCGCCAAAACTTTCGCCGCTTTTTCGCAACCGTTGATCGGACACCGGAGCGGCGATTTTAAAAAACTCTACGCGGAAATTCAGCCACGGCTTCGGACATTATTTGGAACGAAACAGCCGGTTTTTCTCTCTACCTCGTCCGCGTGGGGCGTGATGGAAGGCGCGATCCGTAACCTCGTTCCGAAGCGCGTT
>JBDUCP010000011.1:0-16357 GCA_040003405.1 Verrucomicrobiota bacterium | reverse complement strand
AGCAGCTGATTCGTAATCAGCAGGTCACGGGTTCGAGTCCCGTCTTCGGCTCCATCTTTTCCGGGCTCAGTCAGGCCTAGCGAGTTGTCACTCCTGGAACCGCCGGAACCATGGGTAGGGAAATACGTCGCCCGGGCAATCGGTGGCCCAGCGCGGCGGGTTCACCTCGCGATGCGGGCGCACGATTTGGGTGTGCCCGTCGCTCTTGCCGCATCGTTCACGCAGATAACGGATGAGTTCTTCGCAGGCATCGAGCTGCGCCTGGGTCGGTTGCTGCCGGTTAAAATCGCCGACCAAACAAATGCCCAGCGCGATGTTGTTCAAATAATCGCTGTGCACGTGCCCGCCATTGATTTGCCGCCGCCAACGATCGCCGATCTCGATCGCGCCGTTGCGCGAGGAGGTTCCATTGCCGATGACGAAATGATAGGCCAGCCCGTTCCGCATTCTCCGCACATGGCGATGGTAATAATCGAAGGCGCGAGCATTGCCCTGCCGCGTGCCGCTGTTATGCACGATGATGAATTTCCAGCGGGCGCGTTGCACCTGCGCGCGCCGGATGGCATCGATCGTTGCACTCGTTAGGTAACGATAATTCGTCCGGCGCCCCCAGGACCAGAACGATTTGCGAGCGGGAGCCGGCGGCGGAGGCTCCATTCCCTGCTCTTGTTGTAAGCCCGATTTTTCGATCGTGATGTCAGCTGGCAAATTCGCCGGGGGAAGCGGGGGAATGGCCGCGCGCGAGACAGGGGTGGGCGATGGAGACGGACTGCGGGCGGGCTCAGCCGCGCTTGGTTTGGGCGTGCTTGGCGCCGGCGACGGAGTCTTCACCGCCTCCGCCTTTTCAATGCGCTTTGGTTTGGGCGTGGTTTCCTTTTTGGCACTGGCTCCTTTTTTGCGGTGCTTGCCTTTCAGTCCGGGCTTTGGTGTTTCGTCGGGGGCCGCTTTCTTTTTTATCGCGGGTGATTCGGTCTGCTTCGGTTTCGGTGTTGCTTCGTCCTCGTCTGCATTTGCTTTTTTCGTGGCGGCTTTCGGCGTTGGTGATTCGTCCGGCTCGGGTGTCGGACTCTTTTTCGGCGTCACGCTCGGCTTCGGTGTCGGATGTTTTTTGCTCTTCCCCTTGTGCTTCGCGGGCTTCGGCTTTGCTGTTGGTTCCGGTGTTTCCGACGGAGTGGGTGAGGCGATGGCGCGCATTTCTTCGCGCGCTTTGGCGCGAGCCTCTCGTTTCTTTTTCTCTTCGTCGCCTGACTGCGCGTGCAATAGCGTTGTGGCGATCGCACCCAGCGCGACGATGGCGCCAAACAAAACCGGGAGACGTTTCACGAGCGAGAAACGGAAAAGAGCCAAGGCGTTCAAGCGGTCTGGGACACGACGTTCGTCGGGCTGGCGGAGCGATCGCGGTCGCGGTCGCGGCGCAAAATCGCATTCAGTTTACCGCCGAGCAGCAAAAGCAAACAGGTCAAATACATCCAGGTAAGCAAAACGATGATGGATGCGAGCGCGAGATAGGTGGGATTATAGCGATCGTATTTCGTGACGTAGAACTGGAACAGTTTCGTGACCGTGATCCATCCAATCGAGAAAAAAATCGCGCCGGGCAGCGCTTGCCGGACGGTCAGATAATTTTCCGGCGTCAGAAGGTAAAGCGCGAGCGCGAGGCCGACCAGTGCCAGCGCCGTCAGTGGCAAGTTCAACACGCTCACCCATTCCTGGAGCGGGATGTTTAATTGAAAATTCACCTCCGCGATACCGGCGAGCGTTTCGCCAAAGACCATGGCGTTGAACGAAAACAAAATGACGATGCCGAACCAGAAGAGGAGGAAAAAACCGATGATGTATTTCGACCACCAATTCCGGTCCTCGACCACGCCGTGGGTGCGGCTGAGCGCCTGTGAGATAGTGGAAATAAAAACGGTGCCGAGATAAATCCCCAGGAGGATTCCGAGGTTGGCGAGGGTGCCGCCCGTGCCGGTGACGACGACGCTGGCCGCTTGCGTGTCCAGGATCTCCTGCACCTTAGGATCGCCTGGCAGAAAGCTTTTCAGGATCACCAGCATTTGATGGAGCTTGGCCGGATCGGTGCCGAAAAGCCCAAGAAGATGCCAGAGGAAAAGTAGGCCGGGGGCGAGGGTAAAGAGAAATTGATAAGCCATCTGCGCGGCCAACCCAGTGGTGGTGTCGGTGGCCGTTTCCCAGAGCAAACGCCGAATGATTCGCCCGACGAATCGGAGATGTCTCATGTGCGCGGAGAGTTTACTTTGCCCGAGCTAAATATCCATTAAACTTGCGTGCTGGTCGCGGCGGAGTCCTGGCGAAGAGGGAGCCTAACGAGTCTTGAAAAATATTCTGATCCTGACTGCGGCCTTCGGCGAAGGACACAATAGCGCCGCGCGCGGCATTCGCGACGGCCTGCGCAAGATCGCACCCGACGGGGTGCACGTGGAGTTGCACGATCTTTTCGCCGAGACCTACGGCATCCGGAATGATTGCGCGCGCGTCCTTTACCTGGGGATGATCAATCGTACCCCGCGCGTCTGGCGCGTCATCTATCGCTGGCTCGACCGGCAGACAAATTTCGTCGGCGATTTTCGCGTTTTTTTTGAACTGAAAAAGCTCTTGCGTCAGATTCTCGATCGACTCCAGCCCGAGGTCATCGTGTCGGTCTACCCCGCCTATTCTCACATGCTGGATGAGATGCTCGGCCGTGACGGCGCGCCACAGCATAAGCGCGTCGTCGTCATCACCGATTCGATTACGGTGAATGCCATTTGGTTTCGCTGTAGCGCCGATTATTTTCTACTCCCGAACGAAGCGAGCGCCGCGGTCCTCCGCGAGGCCGGGATCGCACCGGAGAAAATCAAGACTTTTGGTTTTCCCGTCAGCCCTATCTTTGCCACGCCCGGGGAGGTACGTCCGCCGCCTTCCGATGCCACCGGCCGCCGCGTTCTCTATATTATCAACGCCCGCACCTCGGCCGCGCCGGAATTGGTGCGGCGTCTCGCCGGATTACCTGAAATCCAGCTCACCGTCACCGTCGGGCGCAACGCAGGATTAAAGGTTTCGGTTGAAAACATTCGCAATGCCGTCACGCAGGAATTCGAAACGGTGGAATGGAGCGACGAACTCCCGCGACTCCTCCGTGCCAATCATCTCGTCATTAGCAAAGCCGGCGGCGCCACCGTGCAGGAAGCGATGTCTGCCGCTTGTCCGATGATCGTCAATCACATCATCCCTGGCCAGGAGGAAGGGAACGCGCGGTATCTCGCCCAAACCAATTCCGGTGCCGTTGCCATCGCGCACGACGACGTCATCGCGGCCGTGCGAAACGCGTTTGCCAATGATGGCGCACAATGGCGCGAGTGGTCGGCGAATATCAGCCAGTTAGGCCGGCCGGCTGCGTCGCTCGATATCGCGAAGTTTCTGCTTTCGCTTTAGGTGCTCCGATAAATTGGTTCGCCAGCGACGAAAGTCTGCAACACCTCCAACGCTGGCGAGAGCACCACGAAATCCGCGTCGGCGCCCGCTTCGAGTTTTCCTTTTGCCTCCGCCGCTAGAGCGCGAGCTGGGTTCGCCGTCGCCATCGTGATCGCTTCGTGCAGCGGAATCTTCACTTCGTTTACCAGCACGCGCACCAGATCGATCATGCGCGACGCGCTTCCGGCCAGGGCAGAACGATCGTCGAGTAAACAAACGCCCTTGCTCACCACGCAATCGCGTCCGCCCAGGGAAAAGCGCGTGCCCTCCGCCAACCCCGCGCCTGCCGCTGCGTCCGTCACCAAACAAATCCCGCGCGGACCCTTCGCCCGATACAACATCTTCATCAACGTCTTCGTCACATGATGTCCATCCGCGATCAATTCGCACATGATCTCCGGTTCACTCAGCGCAAATTCCAGCAGCCCGGCTTCGCGATAAATCCCGCGACGTTGCGCGGAAGACATGCAATTAAACGTATGCGTCATGTGCCGCATCCCATGCGAAAAACCGGCGCACGCTTCTGCGTCCGTCGCATCGCTGTGGCCGCCGCTCACCGCGATATTTCGCTCGCGAAGTTGATCGATCAGCTCGACCGCGCCGGGAAGTTCCGGCGCGAGCGTCACGCGCTTGATCACGTCCGCAAATTCCAGCAGCTGCTGGACGGAGGCGGGATCGGGGTCGCGAATAAACTCTTCGCGTTGCGCGCCAAGTCGCGCGCGAGAGATAAAGGGCCCTTCCACATGCACGCCGCGAAGCTGCGGGATTTCTGCGGCGCACACTCGCACTGCGCGCAAGACGTCAATGATGTCTGCAATCCGCGCAGTAACGGTTGTCAGCAGGAGTGAAGTGGTCCCTCCACTCGCGTGATGATCGCAGATTATTTGGAACGCCTCGGACGTAGCTTCCATCGTGTCGCGCCCTAAAGCCCCGTGAACGTGAAGATCCACAAATCCCGGCGCGAGATAGTTTCCTGCGAGATCGACCGCATCGGCGTCGGTCCGTTCGCGGAGCGCAACGATTTTCTTATTCGCTACAACAAGCTCAAGCCCCTCACAAACTCCCTCCGGCAGAATAAGTCGAGCATTGCGAAAGATCATCACGCAACGGGAACGTTGCGTTTGTAGGTGCGCGAGTCCATCATCTTCGCGAGATGAATTTCGATTACGATGTCGTGATTGTCGGCGGCGCGTTTTCCGGCTCCGCTACTGCGCTTATGTTAAAGCGCAAACATCCGGGCGCGCGCATTCTTATCGTCGAGAAGGCGGCCGAATTCGATCGCAAGGTCGGCGAATCAACTACCGAAGTAAGCAGTTGTTACATGACACGGATGCTTGGCCTTACTCAGCACCTTGGTCATCAGCAACTCGCAAAACAAGGGCTTCGCCTGTGGTTTGCCAATCGCCCCGATCAATCATTCGACGATTGCGTTGAGATAGGTGCGCGCTATCAGGCCCGACTACCTACCTTCCAGGTTGATCGCGCTACGCTCGATTCCCACATGCTGGATCTCGCGGTGGAAGCAGGCTGCGATCAGCGCCGTCCGGCTAAGGTTACCAGCCTTGAGCTCAATGGAAAGAATGGGCAGTCGATTACGCTTGGTTCTGATCAAGGTCGCGAAACTATTACAGCGCGATGGGTCGTCGATGCCAGTGGACGTGCTGCTATGCTGGCGCGAAGGCTAGGTCATTTTCAACCTAACACCGAACATCCTATCAATGCTGTTTGGGCGCGCTTAACCGGCGTGAAGGACTGGGATAACTATGACTGGAGAAAAAAATTTCCCAAATATGCCAATGCCTGTCGGACCAGCCGTTCCTGGGCCACCAATCATCTGATGGGTTACGGCTGGTGGTGCTGGATCATTCCGCTTAAGGGCGGCGATGTTAGCGCCGGTTTGGTCTATGACTCGCGCATCTTTAAGCTACCGGAAGGACCAAACCTCGGTGAGCGTCTCCGCGCGCACTTGCTTACTCATCCCGTGGGTGCGGAGATATTTGGGGACGCGCAGATCATCGAACACGATGTTCACGCGTTTTCTGCGTTGCCTTACCTAAGCACGCAAGTATGCGATGATGGTTGGGCCATGGTAGGCGATGCGGCTGGCTTTATCGATCCGCTATACAGCCCCGGCCTCGATTTTTGTTCCTATACCAGTTACTACGTCGCGGACATGCTCGCACGCAACCTATCCGGCGAGGATGTGACGGAATCGCTACATTACTACAACAAGCAATATCCGATCACTTATCGTTCCTGGTTTGAGACCTTGTATAAGGACAAGTATTACTACATGGGGGACGCTGAGTTAATGTCGGCTGCGCTTCTGCTCGACGTAGGCACCTACTTTGTCGGTTTGGTTATTCCAGTCTATCGCGATCCGGAGTGCGCGTTTCTCCATCTGCCTTTTGAAGGCAAAGCCGGTCAGATCGTAGCCGGCCTGATGAAGCTCTATAACCGCCGTCTCGTTACTCTCGCTAAACGCCGCATGACCACAGGCTGCTACGGTAGGCGGAACGCGGGATGGCGGGAGCTCTATGATGGCTTTGTTCCCGACAGGCGCGTGCGCAAGCTAATTCAGAAAGGCCTATTGCGCTGGGGCAGGGCAGAGTTGACGAATCTGCGACTAATTCTCGCTCGTCGTTCTCCGGAAGGATCGTCGGACCAGGGCGGCGCCCGCTCGCAGGAAGCCATGGCCGCGCCGTTGTGAGGCGCTCGCATAACTTCATCCGGCGCTTTGCCGTTCGCGGAGTGTTCTGGCGTGAGTATCTGGACTGGGCGGCGATAAATCTGCCGTTCTATTTCTATCCCGTCCTGATGGTTTTCTGGACCTTGTTCTTCTTTTTTTTTGCTGTGCCCGCGCGTCGGGCCATCCTGGGTAATCTACGTATTGTCTTACCTGGTTCCTCACGCGCCATGAATTACCTGCGTGCCTTCCGCACCTTGTATCAGTTTGCGTGGACGATCACCGAAGCTGCCATTTATAGGGCGAACAAAGTCGAATTTGCCTACGAGATCGCCGGGGAGGAATGGCTGGAGCAGTTGGCGTCGGCCAGAGGCGCCATTGTTATCACCGCGCACATGGGGAGCTATGATCTCGGGGCGGCATTGTTCGCGCAGAAGTTTAATCGCGAAATAAGAATTGTACGCGCGCCCGAGCCAGACAAACAAACGGCCCAGCATCTCGCCGCGTCTCTCGAGCAAGCTGGACACGGCGCAGTCAAAGTAGCTTATAACTCCGAAGGCGCGTTACTGTCTTTTGATTTGTTGAATGCGTTGCGACGCGGCGAGATTGTTTCCATCCAGGGCGACAGGATGGAGGGCGACATTGCGGCTGGAAGTGGGCGACTTTTCGGCACGGAAGTGCCGTTGCCCAATGGCCCTTTTGTGCTTGGTCTGGCTGCCCACGTTCCCATCTATCCTCTGTTTGTCGTCAGGTCCGGTTATCGCAGTTACCAAATCATTGCGCATGAGCCGATCCTCATCGCCCGGAACGATCGCACGCGGGATGAGGAGCTTGCCCGAGGACTTAGCCAGTGGTGTACTGTGCTGGAGAAGACGATCTCGGAGCATTGGGACCAATGGTTTGCTTTCACTCCGATCTTTTCGTCTTATGGAGACAACTCGTAGCAAACCCTTACGCTTTTACTTTGCCTTGCCTCGCCTGTTGGCAAAGATCACTGGCGGTGACGCGCGGCGGTCGGAAAATAACGGGTTTGAGGCGTGGATAGTAAGTGTTGCGACTTATCTCATCTGCTACCTTTTCTTCGCAACAAGGCTTGTCCCTGCACTGAGGCCTCTTTGGTTGCAGATCTTTGTATCGCTCTTGTTGTTCTTCGCCGTTTGGTTTCTCTGGGTCTTTATTCTGCATGTTGATGCCTTTTTGATTAAACTAATACGCTCCAGCGGTATCTTGCGAGACCTACCAATCCGGCGCGCGCAGAGTATTTTGATAATGTCATTAAGTTCCGCGCTGGCTTATTCTTTGGTCATGGCTGGTTCAATTGTATCAGTGGCAGCGCTCGTTTGGTTGGCGGCGGTTGTCCTAAACATAAGTGCCGCGATGGTGTTGCGTCTTACTCATGACTAGCTTCCGTTGGCCACGACACCTACTTTTGGGGTTCGCGGTTCTGGCTCCTTGTTTGGCGGTCTATCTGGCGCGCATTAACATCTACCTGGCGCTCGCACCGCTGTTTCTCTCACACCTTCTGCTTCTTTATGCGACGTTGCGTGCTAATTGCCAGTGGTGGGGGCCGGTCGTTCGGGCCTTTGCCACAGAGCAGAAGGAAGTGTGGTTGACTATCGATGATGGGCCTTCTCCGGCGCATACGCTGAAGATGTTGGACCTGCTCCAGCGATTTGATGCGCGTGTGACCTTTTTTGTTATCGGGACACATGCGGAGAACTACCCGCATCTTATCACCGAGATTCTTAGCCACGGCCATGAAATTGCCAACCACACTTTCACTCATCCCAGTGGAACCTTTTGGTGTGCGAGCCCGGCAAAGATCGCAGCAGAAATTAGTCGTTGTCAGGAGATGCTCAGGTCGAGCCCGGAGAGACCGGCCCGATTGTTTCGCGCTCCGGCAGGGCTAAAGAACTGTTTTCTTCATCCGGAGCTGACCCGCCGCGGATTACGATTGGTCGGCTGGACCGTGCGAGGATTGGATACAATTAGGCGGGATGCTACTTCAGTGGCTGCGGCAATTTTGGAAAAGGTCGAGCCGGGCGCGATATTACTTCTGCACGAAGGGCACCGCGTGGAAAAGGATCCGGAGCATAATCTACGTTGTTTGGAGATGACGTTGAGTGGTCTCTTTGAGCGCGGATATCAATGCGTCATTCCTGCCCCGGAAGCGTTACTCGTTCGCCGAAAGATAAAGAGGTAGTTATTAAAGGGCGTGTTGCCCCAGAGCGGACGACTTTCGCAATCGAAATGTTGCTCGGTCATGATTGTTTTTATCGTGACCCGCGAGGGAAAATGCAGCGGCGCATTAAGATTCCATGAGATTAGTTGGGCGATTTTTTCCGCCAACCACGTCGCCCAAAAGCGCGCATTGCCTTCGCGAGGACAATCGCGAATAAGTAAGAGGCCGCCCCGCGCCACGCAGCTTGCCAAATGCTCCAGGAGCGATTTTTGGGGTCCAATCGGCAGGTAATGGAGCAGATCGAACAGCGCAATATCGCCGGCAAAATCAGCCATCGGCTTTTGCGCGTCGTCGTTGCGAAAATTGATTCCCGCATACTGCGCCGCCGCGATGTTCGTGGCGCGTTGAATTTTCCGCGCGTCAACATCCACGCCCACCATAGGCTGCGCGCAGCCGCGTTCCCGCAGATAAAAACTCAACAATCCGACGCCGCAGCCGACATCGAGCAGCGGTTTAGTGGAGTCGCGAAGCAATTCATAAGCGGCTGGATAAACCGGATCGCGCCGCAGTTTGCTCGCGACATAACCGCGCAACCAGCGCTCGGAAAAATGCGACGCGACCCGCGCGCAGGCTGATTCATGTTCGTTCCACGCCTCGCGTCGGTTTTCCATTTGCTTCGAATTATCGCACTGGCAGACTGATTTTATGGGTGACTTTTTCTCCGATTATCAGATCGGAGATTTCTTTGACGAGATGTTCTCGGCTCCCGACGTCCCGCGGCCTCATTACAGCAAGTTGTTCGCGCGTTTCAAGGAAATGGCGCGGGAGGAGTTTGAGCGCAAGTGCGCGCTGGCGGCCTCCACCTTCCTGACGCAAGGAGTGACTTTCACCGTCTATAACGATGAGCAGGGGACGGAACGAATTTTCCCGTTCGATCTCGTGCCGAGGATTATTCCCGCGAAAGAATGGGACCTGATCGAGCGCGGCTTGGTGCAGCGGATCACGGCGTTGAATTTATACCTGCACGACATTTATCACTCCCAAAATATTCTGCGCGACGGCGTGATCCCGAAGCAGATCGTGTGGGAGGCGGCGCACTTCCGGCCGGAGTTCATGCACTTCGATGTGCCGCGAGACATCTACATTCACATTTGCGGGACTGATCTCATCCGCGATCGCGACGGGACTTATCTGGTGCTGGAAGATAACGCGCGTTGTCCTTCCGGCGTCTCTTATGTCATCGGCAACCGGCAAACGATGAAGCGTGTTTTCCCGGGGTTGCTCGGCCACTACCGCGTGCGGCCCGTGGAGGATTACAGCCAGGAGTTATTGAATGTGTTGCGCTATGTCGCGCCGCGCCGCAAGCCAGATCCGACGGTGGTTCTGCTTACCCCAGGCATTTATAACTCGGCTTACTTCGAGCATTCCTTTCTCGCGCGGTCGATGGGAATCGAAATCGTCGAAGGTCGCGATCTTGTCGCGCACGGCGGTAAGGTTTTCATGCGTACGACCAAGGGACTGAAGCAGGTGGATGTTATCTATCGCCGCATTAACGATGACTACCTCGACCCACAGGTCTTTCGCAAAGACTCCGGTCTTGGTGTGCCTGGTCTAGTGGAAGCATATCGCAGCGGAAATGTTAGTCTGGCTAATTCGATTGGCACCGGGATTGCCGATGACAAGGTCGTTTATCACTTTGTGCCAAAGATGATTCGCTACTACCTCGGCGAGGATCCGATTCTACCTAACGTGCCAACCTACCTGGCGTCGATAAAGGAAGATCTGGCTTACATTCTCGATCATATACCGGAGTTGGTAATCAAGGCGGCTAATGAGAGCGGCGGCTACGGCATGCTCGTCGGTCCGCAGGCGACGAAAGCGGAGTGCGACACCTTTCGCGATAAGGTGCGAGACGATCCGCGTAACTACATCGCGCAGCCGGTTATCCCGCTGTCGCGCGCGCCGGCCTTCTGTGACGAGAGCATGCAAGCGCGGCACGTTGATCTGCGCCCTTATGTCTTGTTCGGCGAAAAGGTGACGATTGTTCCCGGTGGCTTGACGCGCGTGGCGTTGCGCGCGGGGTCGCTGGTGGTGAATTCCTCACAGGGTGGCGGCAGCAAGGACACTTGGATTGTGGAAGAGGAGATGGCGTGATGAAGGCGAGGAGAGGAAAAGGAAGATTACGTCGCGCCCATTTCCCCTCCCTGTTCTTTCTCCTACTATTTTTATGCTAAGCCGGGTTGCCGATTCTTTGTATTGGATGAGCCGCTACATCGAGAGGGCGGAGAACAACGCGCGCATCGCGGATGTTAATCTGCAACTATTGCTCGACCTAACGAATCAGCGCAACGACGAGCCACCGCAGCAATGGAGCGCCATCATCAGCTCGCTGGAGGAGAACGAATTTTTCGCCTCGCTCTATGAAGTTCCCGATGGCAAGGCCGTGATTGATTTCGTGAGCTTGCAAAAGAAAAATCCGAACTCGGTTTATTCCTGCCTGGCGGCTGCGCGCGAGAACGCCCGCACCACGCGCGAGCAAATCTCCAGCGAAATGTGGGAGCAGATCAATCGCCTCTATCTGTTTGTGAAAAGCGATTCGGCCAAACGGATGGTGCGCGCGAGTCCCTACGAATTTTTTAACCGCATTATTGCCGGCTCGCATCTTTTTCAAGGCGTAACCGACGCGACGATGACCCACAGCGAAGGGTGGGATTTTATTCGCATCGGCAAGTTGCTCGAGCGCGCCGATTGCACCTCACGCATCCTCGACGTGAAGTATCACATTCTGCTTCCCTCTGGGGAACGGGTGGGCGGCCACGTCGATACTGTGCAATGGATGTCGCTGCTAAGATCATGCAGTGCGCTCGAAGCGTATCGCAAGATTTATGTCGATCAGGTGGCGCCGTGGAAGGTGGCGGAGTTTATCATCACGCATTCCGCTTTTCCGCGCTCGATCCGCTTCAGCGTCGATTGCCTGGACGCGGCGTTGCATCACATCTCCGGCTCGGCCGACAGCAAGTACGCCAATGAAGCAGAACGCCAGTCGGGGCGGCTACGCTCCGATCTCGATTACATCACGACGGGCGACATTTTTAAATTCGGGCTGCACGAGTACCTTGAAACCATTCAGGATCGACTGGCCGAAATCAGCTGCGCGTTACACACGACTTACTGCGCGCAGGCTTCGCCCGAAGAGATTGCTACCGGTTGATCTGCGAGAGATACCAGTCGAGGAGCGCTTCGCCGAAGAACATCCAGACGAGCGCGCCCGCCGCGAGATATGGACCGAACGGCAATTTCGCCGACCACACGCGCGTGCCGATGAGGAAGGTGAGCAGACCGACGAGCGAGCCGAATAACGAGCCGGCGAAAACGGTGAACACGACGGCGCGCCACCCGAGAAACGCGCCGATGGCAGCAAGAAACTTGAGGTCGCCGCGTCCCATCGCTTCCCGCGGTATGTGCAACTCCCGCACGACGCCGGTGATGTGATCGACCGCATCGAGCATGATCTCTTCGCCGTCCACGGTCACGCGGTTGTAGTGGAACGGTAGAATCGTGGGGCCAAGATTGCGCGCGTCGATCGCTGCTTCATCGCAATGCAAAATCAGCAAATCTTTTTCGCGCGAAAAATTATCGCTCCACAATTCGTGTTCGTCGCCTACGGCGAAATCGGCATCCTCGCCCTGACGCGTCCAGCTAAAGGGCGTCGGTGTGTCCAGCCGCACCGTCTTTTTACCGAATGCTTTTTTCCCCGCCTCCAGAACGATCCACAAAATAACGTAGCCGAGGAGAGCGGAGAAGGCCGACCAGAAGAGGGCGCTCCATCGCGTGTCGGTTAACATCAGGGCGGGCACGAGAAAACTGGCGACCAATCCGGCGGCGGTTCCGCCGAGGGTGATTTCATCCGGGATGATGAAGTGTTCGAAGTCGATGAACGTCCCGACAACGAGCAGCGAAAGAAAGACCCAATACGCCACTGCCATCGGCCAGGGGAACTGGTGCCACACCGTGAGAAAAAGAAGCGCGGTTAATAGTTCCACGGCGAAATAACGGAAGGCGATTCGGGTGCCACAATTGGCGCAGCGTCCGCGCAAAAAAATCCAACTGAGCAACGGGATATTTTGCTGCCACGGGATTGGTTTTTTGCAGCCGGGGCAGAACGAACGGCGCGGCTCGTTTACCGACAAATTTAGCGGGAGCCGATAGATGCAAACGTTAAGAAACGACCCCACGACCGAGCCAAGGATGAAGGCGAACGCCCCGAACAAAAAATGGTAAGCGGCGAGAGAATTATCCATCGGCCCGCGCGCTGCGGCGTTGCATAAACCACGCGATCCAGATGCAGCTCTCGTAAAGCAGGCACATCGGAAGGCTCATCGCGATCAGCGTTAGAATATCAGGCGTCGGGGTGATGATCGTGGCGAGAATGAAAATGAGCACGATGGCGTAAGGCCGGGTCCGCGCCATGAATTGGTAGGTGACCAGACCAAAACGCACGAGCGCGAGCACCACCACCGGCAACTCGAAGGCAAGGCCGAACCCCAGGACAAAGCGCGTGACGAAGGAGTAGTATTCCTGCACCGTCCATGCCGCTACCCAGCCGAGATGTTGCGTGTCGTTGAAAAAGAAGAGGATCGTCTTTGGCAGGAGCCAAAAATAACAAGCGCACACGCCGCCGAGGAAGAGGGCGAAGCTGACCAGGATGGCGGGCAAAATGAAACGTTTCTCCATCGCCGTGAGCGCGGGCAGCACGAATTCGGCGAGAAAAAAAAGGAGCAGCGGGAAGGAGAGAACGATGCCGGCGTAGAAGGCCAGGCGAAAAGAAATCGTGATCGAATCGGTGATGCCGAGCGCGCGCAACGCGCCGATCTTGGAATCGATGTCATGCAACGGCGCCTGCATGATTTGCACGAGCGACGAGCGAAAAGCGAAGCTGACCACCATCGCGACGAGGAGCGTGATCGCCATTTTCACGACCGTCCAGCGCAGGTCTTCGAGATGTTCGAGAAACGGCTTGGATGAGTCGCCCTCCGGCTTCTCCCGAAATTTGAAAATGTTCCGCAGCGTCATGCCAGTGAGAGCAGCCCGCGCGCGATCAGGCGCGCACAAATGCTCAGGGTATTGGCGTCGCGGATTTCGTTGCGGTCGATCATGCCGCGGATTTCTCCGACGCTGAAGGCGCGGCAATCGAGAATTGATTCCGATTCGTCGTGTGCATTTCCGTTTGCATTCAATTGCACGGGACGCGCGAGAAAGAAATAACCGTGCTCATCAGTAAAACCGGGCGAAGAAAAATAATCGCCGAGCGCAATCAGTTGGCCATTGACCGCGAGCTCATAGCCGGTTTCCTCCTGCAGTTCGCGCAGCGCGACCGCTTCGATTTCCGTCGCGTCATCCACTTGCCCAGCCGGCATTTCCCAAATCGCCGCCTGAATCGGAATGCGTTCTTGTCGAATCAAAATGAGTTTTCCGTCCTCTCTCATGGGCGCGACAACGACCGCGCGTTTCCGACGCACAATCGTCCAAGGGCGCGGCGTTGGCCGCGCGGGCGTCCGCACCTCGACACTCGCAACTTCAAGATGGTCGTTGCGAAAATGCGTCTCGCTCGAAATGATTTCCCAGCCGTCGGCGTTCACCCGGCAAGACTACAGGAGTTTGCGCCAGCGCGCGATTGCGGCCCGCGAAATCTGGCGTTGCGCGTTGCTTAATCTGCGGGCGCGGTTCTCGTCACGCAGGCCGCAACGTAGGCGGCATCGGGCAGAACAAATTTGCGAAGTTCGAGCTTGATTTGGCGGAGCGGGAAATTTTGCAGGAGGTGCTGGGCGAGCTGATCCGCCAATGTTTCGATCAATCGATTCGAGCGCGGGTGCGCGAATTCGCGAGCCGCCACGCAGATGGCTGAATAGTCGACGGTGCGACCGATATCGTCCTGCAAATTCTCGAATTTTTCTTTCGGCCAAACCGTGATCGTAAGCGTGAGCCGCTGAAGATTTGCGCGCTCCTGCTCGGTCACGCCGACGCGCGCGAAAATATCGAGCTGCTCGATGTGAATCGTTTCCTCGTTCATCTGCCTGGCGCCGGCGGGTTAGCCGACACGAAAGCGAATCTCGCGGATAAGTTTAGCGCCGAAACGCTGTTTCAATTTGCGCAGGATTTCCGCTTTCGAAATTTGTTCGAATTGATAATGCAAGGCCGGTTGCAGCACGCGCACCGAAAGAATACCACCGCGCAAGCTGACCGGCGAGGAGTGCCCGGCGATGAACTCGCCCACGATGTTCTTCCACGCTTCGATCACTTCCGTTTCATGAAGGCGCTCGCTCAGCCCGAGCTGTTGCATGAGTTTGGGCAATAATTCCCCCGGCGCCTGCCAGCGATCTGGTCGCAATTTTTTCTCTGGCAGGCCGCGCCATTCGGCGAGGACGGCGGCGCGAAGGGCGGAGTTCATCTCAATACTTCCGGCGCATGTTGCTCGGAAGAATGTTCAGCTCCGTCCGATATTTCGCAACAGTGCGGCGGGCGATGGGAATGCCGCGTTTGCTCAGGATTTCGACGATTTCCTTGTCGCTCAAGGGTGCGGCGGAATTTTCGGCTTTGACCAGATCGAGAATCGCTTCTTTTACGCTGGTGTTGCTCATCGATTCGCCGCTGGAGGTCTGGTAGCCGGGCGTGAAAAAATACTTCATCTCGAATACGCCCTGCGGTGTGGCGATGTATTTACCGGAGATAGCGCGGCTCACCGTCGTCTCGTGCACGCCCACGATGTCCGCGATCTGCACCATCGTCATGGGTTTCAGATGCGCGCTGCCGTGATCCAGAAATTCCCGCTGCCGTTTCACGATCTCGTGCGCGATGTTGGAAATGGTTTGTTGCCGCTGGTGGATCGACTTGATGAGAAACTTTCCGCTGCGAATTTTATCGCGAATGTAGTCCTTCACTTCGCTGCCGTTACCATTCTGCGACATGATGTCTTTGTAAGTGTTGCTGATGCGCAGATGCGGGATTTGCTCGCCGTTTAAGATGACTTGGTAATCGCCGTCGATCTTTTCCACGGTCACGTCCGGCAGCACATAATTCTCGGGTGCCGCAGCAAAAATCTGGCCCGGTCGCGGATTGAGCTGCGCGATGTTGTCGGCGCACTTTTGCACTTGCTCGACACTCATGCCCATCCGGCGCGCGATCTCGGGGAAACGGCGTTTGCCGAGATCGGCCATGTGATCGTGGATGATTTTATATTCGAGACCATTTTGCCGGCCCTCGCGGTTGAGCTGGATAAGCAGGCAATCGCGCAAATCGCGCGCGCCGACGCCGGGCGGATAGAAGCTCTGGATGAGCGTGAGCATGTGCTCGAAATCATCCTGTGCGATGCCTGTATTCATCGACATCTCTTCGGGTGAAGCCTGGAGGAAACCGTTATCGTCGATGTTGCCGATAATCAGTTCGGCCGTCTTGCGATCGTTGGCATTGAGGGCGGTTTGATTGAGCTGACCGATCAAGTGCTGCTGGAGCGTTTCCTGCGTGGCGATGGAATCAAAAAAGAATTGGCGCTTTTCGTCTTCATCCTGTGACCGCGGAGTGTAGCTGCCCGATTGCGCCATGTAATCGCGCCACTCGTCATCGAGTTTCGCGAGTTGATCGAACTCGGCCTTGAACTCCTCGTCGGCAGTCGTCGCGGGGGGCTCCTCCGAGCCATCGGCGTTCGGCTCGGTGGCGAGTTCTTCCAGGACGGGATTCGTCTCCATTTCCTGTTGCACCAGGTTGCGTAGTTCCAGCAGCGGCGCCTGGAGAATGAGCAAACTCTGCAGCAACTGCGGCGAAAGAACCTGCTGGAGCGAGAGGTTTTGCGACTGATGCATCCCAGGGCCGGCCATAGTTTACAAGGCTACGTGGTACGGTTGGTTGTGCCAAGCAAACTCCGCGCCGCCACCCTCGTAAATGTCCGCCGCCTCCGGCGGAATGCGACTTGCTTTAAACAACTGCGAATCAAATTTATCTTACTCTCCTGGCACTCCCTC
>JBDUCP010000140.1:0-4829 GCA_040003405.1 Verrucomicrobiota bacterium | reverse complement strand
GGGATGAAGCAACTGCACGAGCTTTATCCGCTCGGCACCGAGCACAAGGATTTCACGCTGCCGCGCCATCCGCGGTTTTTTGCGTGGCGGAATTTTTTCCTGCGTGTTGATCACGCGTTCAAGTTGATCGCGAAATTGAACTGGCGCCCGATGCGTCGGCGCGCCCTCGAAGAAGCAGAACGCTGGATGCTGGAGCGCATTGGCGAAGGTAGCGACGGACTGGCCACGGTTTTCCCGGCGATGCTGAATGCACTGATCGCCTTGCGCGCGCTCGGCTACTCCAACAAACATCCGGTTTACCAAAAGGCGGCGCGCGATTTCGCGGGCTTGTTCGTGGACGATCCGGAAGATTTTCGCATTCAGCCATGTCTCTCGCCGGTCTGGGACACGGCGATTAACGTCATCGCGCTCGCGGAATCGGGTGTGCCTGCAGATCATCCGGCGTTGAGCAAGGCCGCCGCATGGCTGGTGAGCAAAGAAGTGCGGATGCGCGGCGATTGGACGGTGAACAATCCCCATCCGGAAGCGAGCGGCTGGGCCTTTGAGTATGACAACGTTTATTATCCGGACACCGATGACACCGCGATGGTTCTGATGGCGTTGCGTCTTGTTCGACCTAACGACTCCGATGCCCTGCCCGAATTATTCCAGCGCGCGTTGGGCTGGCAATTGAGCTTTCAATGCCGCGACGGCGGTTGGGCGGCGTTCGACAAGGAAGTGACACTGCGCTGGCTGGAGGACATGCCTTTCGCCGACCACAACGCGATTCTCGATCCAACTTGCAGCGATCTCACTGCCCGCACGCTGGAGCTTTTCGGATACATCGGGTTCGATGCGAAGAAACGTTCGGTGCGCAAAGCGCTGCGATATTTGATCGTTACGCAGGAGGACGATGGGTCGTGGTATGGACGGTGGGGTGTTAATTACATCTACGGCACGTGGCAGGTGCTGCGAGGTTTGCGTGCGATCGGCGAAAACATGACGCAAGATTGGATTTTGCGCGGACGCGATTGGATCGAGAGCTGCCAGAATGATGACGGAGGCTGGGGCGAAAGCTGCGCCTCCTACGACAACGCGGTGCTCAAGGGCAAAGGCGAAAGCACCGCCTCGCAAACCGCCTGGGCGTTGATGGGAATTTGCGCGTGCGGCGATCTCGAGCGGCCGAGTGTGCAGCGCGGGTTGCGCTATTTGCTCTCCACCCAAAGGAGCGACGGCGCGTGGGATGAACCGCAGATCACTGGGACGGGTTTCCCCGGCGTGTTCTATCTGAAGTACGACATGTATCGCCAAAACTTCCCGCTGCTCGCGCTCGCCACCTACGTGAATTATCGCAGTGGCCGCGGTCATTATCCGAGCGTCTATCGCTGCCCGTCGCCCGCGCATTGACGCGTCGCCGTTCGAGCAGGACAGTAAGCATTATGGCTTACGAATTACCAAAACTACCCTACGCCTACGACGCGCTCGAACCACACATCGACGCGCGCACGATGGAAATCCACCACACCAAACATCACCAGACTTACATCACCAACGTCAACAATGCGTTGAAGGACAAGCCCGAGTTAGCCGCGAAATCGGTCGAGGACCTGATCAAGGATCTCAACGCTGTGCCGGAAGACATTCGCGCGGTCGTGCGCAACAACGGCGGTGGTCATGCGAACCATTCGTTCTTCTGGAAAATCATGGGGTCGAAAGCCGGCGGCGAACCTTCGGGCAAACTGGCCGATGACATTAAGGCGACATTCGGCAGCTTCGATGCTTTCAAAGAAAAGCTCGCCGACGCTGGCGTGAAACGTTTTGGCAGCGGCTGGGCGTGGTTAATCAAGAATAAAAGCGGCAAGTTGGAAATCATCTCGACCGCGAATCAGGACAGCCCGTTGATGGACGGCAACACGCCGTTGTTAGGCGTCGATGTTTGGGAGCACGCGTACTATCTCAATTACCAAAACCGCCGGCCCGATTACCTGAAGGCGTGGTGGAATGTGGTGAATTGGGACGAAGTCGCGAAAAATTACTGAGCTAGCTGGCGGTAGCATAATGCAAGTTGTAGCACCGTGACTGCAACGAATGGCGTTTCTTAACGACAACTACCTCAAGCTCCAGGCCGGCTATCTTTTTCCGGAGATCGCGCGGCGGGTGCGGGAGTTCAGCGATGCGAATCAGGATGCGGCCGCGCGTCTGATTCGTTGCGGCATCGGCGACGTGACGGAGCCGTTGCCGGCTGCGGTTATCGCGGCGATGCATCGCGCCGTCGATGAACTTAGCGTGCGCGAGACTTTTCGCGGTTACGGGCACGAACAAGGCTACGAATTTTTGCGCAGCAAGATCGCGCAGCAGGATTATCGCGATCGTGGTCTCGAAATCGCCGACGACGAAATCTTCGTCTCCGACGGTTCAAAATCGGATTGCGGTTACATTCTCGATATTCTCGGCCATCAAAACAAAATCGCGATCACGGATCCGGTTTATCCGGTGTACGTCGATACCAACGTGATGGCTGGCCACACCGGGCGCGCTGACGAAGCAGGCCGTTACCAGGGCATCACTTATCTGCCGTGCCTTTCCGAGAATAATTTCGTGCCGGAGCCGCCGCCGCATGCCGTCGATATTGTCTACCTCTGTTTTCCCAACAACCCGACCGGCGCTGTGGCATCGCGCGCGCAACTGACGCGCTGGGTCGAGTACGCACGAGAGCACGAAGCAATCATCCTCTTCGATGCGGCCTATGAAGCGTACATCAGCGACGAAACGATTCCACATTCGATCTACGAAATTCCCGGTGCGCGAGGATGCGCGATTGAATTTCGCAGCTTCTCCAAGAACGGCGGTTTCACTGGCGTGCGCTGCGGTTTCACGGTCATGCCCAAAAGTTTGCACGCGCGCACAGCCGATGATCGTAAACTTCCGCTGCATCCTTTGTGGCATCGACGCTGGAGCACAAAAGCGAACAGCGTCAGTTATCCGGTCCAGCGCGGGGCCGAGGCCATCTACACCACGGAAGGTCGCGCCCAGGTCCGCACCTTGATCGAGCATTACATGAGCAATGCGCGCATCCTGCGCGACGCGGCCGCGCGGGCCGGGCTGGAAGTTTACGGGGGCGTGAATGCTCCCTACCTCTGGGTGAGGACGCTTTCCGGCCTAACGAGTTGGCAGATGTTCGACTTGATGTTGCAGAAGCTGAACGTTGTCATCACTCCTGGCAGCGGCTTCGGATCGTGTGGCGAAGGATTTTTTCGCATCTCCGCTTTCAACAGCCGGGAGAATGCAGACGAAGTCGCGCGCCGTCTGCAATCGCTCGTCTGAATAGTCTGGCGCAGGCCTTTCTTGTGGCGCGCCCGGGACGCGCGTAATTTTGCCTCTCACAGATCACAGCGTGTCGGTTACCACCAAAAATCTTCCACAGCTCTATCGCTTTTGTTTTTTGATGACGGGCGATGCGAGTAAAGGGCAGGCCGTCTTTCAGGAGACGGTGCGCGAAGCCGCTTTGCGTTCCGCCGGCGACGATCCACCTCCTGATCGCCTGTGGTTTTTTCGCGAAGCACGCTGGCGCTGTCTCGCAGCGAGTGAAGAGGGGCTCCAACCGGAGCCCGGTTCAGTGGAAGAGACGGACATTTCGCCGGTAGCGCCCATGCAAATCAACCAGCTGGATCCCGGACAACTGGCGATCTGGATTTCTGGCGCGCCGGATCCGCAGCGCAGTGCGCTCGCTTTTTTCTTTCTGGATGAGTTCAGCCTGCGCGAAATACTTTCCCTGCTGGAATTGAAAGCGGCCGAGTTTTCGAAATTGATTTCGAGTGGGCGCCGGCAGTTCCAGGCGTGGCTGGACGCGACGAATCCGTACCACGGCGACGAGGAAATCTAGATGCCGCTCAACGAAAACGCCCTGCTCGAATGCGCGCCGATCACGGAAAAGCCGGACATGGATCGCGCCATGCGGGTCGCGATTCAACGCGTGCGTCGCGGCAAACAAGCGCCGCGCTTTGCCCAGCAACAGGCCTTCGATGCCGCTGTCGCGCGCGTCGTTCGCGCTATTTCAGTCGATGCCGAAGTGGCGGAATGGTTCGTTAATGAAAACCTGATTCCAGTCCGCCAATCGCGATGGCGCAAAATTCTGCTGAACCCCGCGGTGCTTTCGATCGTATTCGCGCTGGCGGTCATCGGCGGCGTCATCACTTATCGCGTGCACGAACATCTGCGAGATTTTCCCGGCGCCGATAAAGCGCGGCGCTTGCTCACGATCGCGGCTTCCACGCGTTCCGTTCTCCTCGACCCGGTGAAGACCGAGGCCGGTACGCTGGGCGATTTGTTTTTCATGAAACACCGACTCGAGCACTATGACGTGCCGGAAGAATTTTCCGATTTTCGCACGATCGGTTGTCGCGTGTTTGATGACGACGAAGTACGGCGCGTCGCGCAAATCTGGATCGTGGAAAAGCGGATGCAGTTTTTTTTCTTCCCGGCCGAACGCAATCCGAAAGATGGCAGCGTGACTGACTTTTCCGACTGGCGTTTCGTCGAATGGGAAGGCTGGACCGGAGCGGTGATGCAGCGCCACGGCGTTTGCTTCATGGCCGCGCTGCACGGAGATGAGCGGAATCTTGCGCCGTATTTGGAAAAGCAAAAGCAATGATGTTCGTCCAGAGGGCCCGGCGTTGACATGCCCAGGCGCGGCATTCAATTTGTCGCACGTCGCCAGGGTAGCTCAGCGGTAGAGCAGCCCCGAAAGCCTTCGGGGTTGGTTGCCGTCAGAACTGCTAACGCGAAGATTAAGAATTTTGATGCCAGGGTAGCTCAGCGGTAGAGCAGGGGACTCATAAGCCCTTGGTCGG
>JBDUCP010000139.1:0-4914 GCA_040003405.1 Verrucomicrobiota bacterium | reverse complement strand
CTGACCTTTGGTCCAGCGCCCCGATACTCGAGGAACTTTCCGCACCACGCCGCCTTGGGCAAATTGAGGGTAACAACTGCGTTACCATCACCGCCGGATGCTGAAGGGTTTTCGCAAAACTGCACCCTTTCGGACGCAAGGAGTCGTTAGTTTTTAAACAACTTCTCCGCTAAACTAGCTCCGACGCACTTCGAGCTGGCGGAGCAAGATCCAGTGCAGCAGGCCGAGTAAGCCAAGCGTGGATGCGATCAGGACGAAGGTGTTGAAGACGAAGACGCCGATCTTGATGCCGAGGTAGCGTTTCTCTTCGCCGAAGAAGACGTTCAGTTTTCCG
This sequence comes from Verrucomicrobiota bacterium, assembly GCA_040003405.1. GTDB lineage: Bacteria > Verrucomicrobiota > Verrucomicrobiia > Chthoniobacterales > UBA10450 > JBDUCP01. Next base: position 4,580 of record JBDUCP010000139.1, on the reverse strand, counting down.
TTCCGCCGGTAATCACTTTGCTCCATCTCGGCGTTGGAGATGAGGTCGGAAATTTTCTGGTTCACATAGAGCTGCTCGGCTGTGGCGGGCCCGGCCGCGCCCTGGAAAAGCGCCCGGTCGAAGGGACGTTTCTGCGCCAGCATTTCATCGATGAGGCCGAGGTAGCGGTCGAGCTCCTCCGGCGTGCGCGCTTCCAGGCCGGAAAGGACGGCGAGCGTTTCTTTCAGCTCATTTAACCGCTTCAGGCCGTCGGGCGATTGATCGTGTTTGGCAACGAGACGATCGATCTCCCGCTGCGCGCGTTCCTGTCGAACGGTGAGCGGATTGAGTTTGGCGTGCGCGACGACCATCACTTCATAGGACCAGCGCATGGCGATGAATTGGCAGACGAAGGGCACCTGCAATTTGCTGTTCATTTTCTTGCCCAGCTCGGTGTTGGGATGCTCGGAGAACCAGCGGGTAAAGGTGTAAACCAGCGCGAGGTTGCGGTTCATGTCCTCGTACTTGATGAGCGCCCCGCCCATGATGATCTGCGGAATCAACACCAGCGGCACGATGTTGGCAGCGGTCTTGGGATCGGCCACGAGCGAGGATATGACCAGCCCGAGCGCGACGCCGCCCATCGCGGTCATGAACACGATGCCGAGATCAATCCAGAACATGCCGCGAATGGCCAGGATATAGTTGGCGATGAGGACGAAGAGGATGCATTGCAGCAAGGCGAAGAAGCCTAACGAGAGAAATTTCGCCAGGATGTAATAGGGCAGGCGGACGTTCAGATTGCGCTCGCGCTGCAAGACGGCGCGGTCGCGGATGATGTCGTCGGCGCTGTTGGTCAGGCCCAGGAACATGGCCACGATGAGGCTGAGAAAAAGGAAGGTCGGGATATGATAGGCGGAGGCGAAGTCGTAATGCCCGCTGTCGGAATAACGCAGCAGGGTGGCAATGAGCAGCGCGAGCACGGGGGCGACGCCGATGGTGATGACGAGGTTGGCGCGGTTGCGCAGCTTGCTCATGAAGGAGCGGCGCAGCAGCGTGCGCAACTGTGTCCATTCATCGCGCCAGCGAACGAAGAAGCGTGATTTCTTCGCCGGCGCAGCCGGCAACGGCAACGCCGGTGCGCGCCGCAATGAGACCTGCTTCACGTCCTGGATGAGGCGAAACGCTTCGTACTTATCGCGCCAGAATTCCGGGGAATAACGCCGGGCGGCGATCAACTGGCCGCGATTATTTTCCTCGTAAATGACGTCGCCGCTGATGTCGCGCAGCGGCGTCTCCAAGACATCGAAGATGAATTCCGGCCGCGTCGTGCCGCAGGAAGGACACGCGCCCAGCTCCGCGCCGAATTGATGCTGATGCTCGGCCTCGGCGAAATAGCGCAGCATGTCGGTGGGCGTACCGAAAAAAACGAGCCGCCCGCCTTTATCGAGCAGGATCGCCTTGTGAAACATCTGGAAAAGTTTCGAGCTCGGCTGGTGGATGGTGACGATGATGATCTTGTTGTGCGCCATCCCGCGGATGATTTCGATGACGTGCTCGGAATCTTTCGAGGACAATCCGGAGGTCGGCTCGTCGAAGAGATAAACGTCGGCCGAGCCGATCATATCGAGGCCGATGTTGAGCCGTTTTCGTTCGCCCCCGCTGAGGGTTTTTTTCACCGGACTGCCGACGATGCTGTCGCGGCGCTCGCTTAAGCCGAGCTCGATCAATTTGCCTTCGAGCCGGCGCGTCCGATCGCGACTGGAAAGATGCGGCGCGCGAATGGCCGCGGCGAATTGCAGATTCTCGCCGATAGTGAGGTGCTCATCGAACGCATCCTCCTGCGGAATGTAACTAATGTAGCGTTTGAGCTGGTCGAGAAATTCATACAGCGGCCGGTCATTCAAGAGCACCTGCCCCTGTGTCGGTTGCAGCTGACCGCCGAGAACCTTCAGCAGCGTGCTCTTGCCCGAACCGCTCGCGCCCATGACGCAGACCAGCTCGCCACGAGTGACGCCGAACGACACGCCTTCAAGCGCGACCTCGCCGTTACCGAAGCGGTGATTGACATCGAGCACTTCGAGCGAGCGAATGATGTTGCGCTCTTCCTCGATGATGCGCTCGGCGAAATTGCAGCGCAGGAATTGCCCCACATCGATACGAATGGTGTCGCCATCGGCGAGCGGGGCGGTGCCGCGCACGGGCGTTTCGCCCACCACGATGGGACGGTCGGCCGACAACACTTCCAGCGTGCCAACGCGCTTATCGTAATCGCACAAAATTTTCAGCAGCACGTCGCCGCTCGTTCCCGGCGAAAGCAAAATGTCGTCTTCTTCGAGCAAGCTCGGATTGTTCGAGACGAGATACTCTGACTTGGACGCCTTGAGTTGGAAACGTCCGCCCATGGCGCGCGCACGACGCCGCAGATCGATCAAATCCATCTCGCTGTCGTTATGGAAAACGATCTTGTCCTCCAGCGTCGCTTCCACCTGCGTGCCGGGCGTCAGTTTGATGTCGTTGAGGACCGCATCCACGTCGCGCAACGCCCGGACGCGCACCTTCAGGCCGAAGGTCACTTCCAGCGCGCTTTCGCGGGAACGCGCGCGTTCGAGCTGCACCTCATCGGCGTCCTTGTGCACGCGCACAAAGATTTGCGGCATGGAAACATTTTTCTTCGCGTTGAAATAAGCGGCCAGTTCCTGGTAGGTAAGAAATTGATCGCCAACCAAAATACGTTGCCCCGGGTAGATGCGGCAAAAACCTCCGCGCACCAGCGGCCGGCCCCGGACGGAAATCGTCTGGGTGCTGTAGTTCTTCATCAGGATGAGGTCGTGATAACGAAAAGCCAGCAACCGATCGTTGCCGGCCAGGCTTTTCAGCGTCACGTCCGCGGCGCCGTTCGTGCCGAAGGAAAGCGCCTCCAACGGCGACGCGCCCCGCTGGTGCGAAGACGCGTCCGCCTCCTCCGAAGCGTTCAGTTGATAAACAATATCGATCGCCTGCGCCGCCATGCCGAGCTGCGACATGAAAGAATAGAAGGCCACCACTTGCTCCTGCTTCAAGCCGGCCTGGGAAATCAAATCGTACAACTGCACCCCGAGCATGATCTTGCGATCCGCGCTCAATTGCGCCGCCAGCTTCTGCGCCATCGCCGAAAGATCCTGCTGCTCGTAGAGCGCCTGACGAAAGAGCTGGCGCAATTCCGAGTAAAGCGCCTCCGGATAATCGTAGCGCAGGAATCCCAGGCTTGAATCGATTTCCTCCTCCAGCAAAACGCCATCGGCCTTGGAGAAACTGGCCAGCACCTGGATGAGCAACGGCAAGAGATTCGGCGCCTCGGAAACGCTGCGCGGCTTGCGCATGGCGCGGCGCATCCAACGCCGGCTCTTCGTCTGGATACGATAAGCCAGCGGCGTCACCCGCTGGACGGCGCGGTCAATTTTATCGGCAACTAGATTAAGCGCTGTCATTAAGAGGAACGCGCAAAATTACCGAACGAGGGCTTTAACGCAATCGAGACAGAGGTCAGACATCAGATTTACCAATCACCAATGCCTCCGGTCCGGCTCCTGCTTTTTTGCATTGCCAAAGGCTACGTGTTAGCCTTTTCACGCTCGCCGAAGACTCGGTCGCAAGCCTTATGCCTCAAATCGATCGCAATCCCCAAAAGGAAAATAAACCCCGCGGCACGGAGCCGACTTTTAACTGGCGCGGTATCATTCTTATCGCCATCGCCTGCGCCCTCATCGGGCTGGCCGTTCTTTTCCGCGGCGGCGCTTACGCCAACGTGGAGGATGTTCCCTACAACCGCTTCCTCGAACTGCTCGAATCCAAGCAGATCGTCTCGGACAAAAATTTTCCGCTCCAATTGGTGGTGGAAGAAGGCCGGCCGACGCAGACTTTGCGCGGCTATTACACCAAGCAAGCGGTCGGGTCGGCGCCATCGCAACCGGTGCAGTTTCGCACCACAATTTTCCTAAGCTATAACACTGGGTTGCAGGATAAGCTGGCCGCGGCCGGCATGCAGCCCGCTATCCGCACGGAGTCGAATGTGCTCGCGCAGACGCTGGTCGGTTTCGTGCCGATCGCCATCTTCCTCGTCATTCTTTATCTGCTTTTCCGTCAGCAAATCCGCATGGCGGGGAAAGGCGCGCTCAACTTCGGCAAATCGAAAGCGCGCATGCTCGCGCGCGACAAGAATAAGATCACGTTTAAGGACGTGGCGGGCGTCGAAGAAGCGAAAGACGAAGTGAGCGAACTAGTCGAGTTTTTGCGCGACCCGAAAAAATTTCAAAAACTCGGCGGGCGAATTCCGAAAGGCGTGTTGCTGGTGGGCCCTCCCGGCACGGGCAAGACCTTGATCGCGCGCGCCATTGCGGGCGAAGCCGATGTGCCGTTCTTCTCGATCAGCGGTTCGGATTTCGTGGAGATGTTTGTCGGCGTCGGCGCGAGTCGCGTGCGCGACATGTTTGAGCAGGGAAAGAAGTCCGCGCCCTGCATTATTTTCATCGATGAAATTGACGCGGTCGGTCGGCATCGCGGCCACGGGCTCGGCGGCGGACACGATGAGCGCGAGCAGACGCTCAACGCGCTGCTGGTGG
>JBDUCP010000138.1:0-4973 GCA_040003405.1 Verrucomicrobiota bacterium | reverse complement strand
ATCCGGCGCTGCTTTTTCATAGAGGTAAACGGGGATTTTCAATTCTTCGCCGACGCGTTTCCCCAATTGCAAAGCGCAGGCGATAGCTTCGTCCCAACTCACATTACTCACCGGGATGAACGGACAAACGTCCGTCGCGCCCATGCGCGGATGCGCGCCCTTGTGTTTGCGCATGTCGATCAGTTCGGCCGCCTTTTGTATTCCGCGAAAGGCCGCTTCCACCGCTGCATCCGGATGGCCGGCAAACGTAACCACCGTGCGATTGGTGCTAGCGCCCGGATCGACATTCAGGAGCGCGATACCTTCAACCGACTCAATCGCCGCCGTGATTTGCCGAATGATTTCCAAGTCTCGCCCTTCGGAAAAATTGGGCACGCATTCGATGACTTTCTGCATGATTAATCGCGGCCGTGCGGCTCCATCGGAATTTTGATGTCGTGTTTCTCGGCAAAGGCAATGGCGCGAGAATAACCGGCATCGGCATGGCGCAGCACGCCCATCCCGGGATCGCTCATCAGCACGCGTTCCAATCTTCGCTTCGAATTGTCCGTGCCGTCGGCGACCACCACCATTCCGGCATGCTGCGAATAGCCGATGCCAACGCCGCCGCCATTATGAATCGAAATCCACGAAGCGCCGGAAGCCGTATTGACCAACGCATTCAACAACGGCCAATCGGCGATGGCGTCGCTGCCGTCGAGCATGCCCTCGGTTTCGCGGAAGGGCGACGCGACGGAACCGGTGTCGAGGTGATCGCGCCCAATGACGATGGGTGCTTTGATTTCTCCGCGCCTAACGAGTTCATTCATGGCCAGACCAAACTCGGCGCGCTCGCCATAACCGAGCCAGCAGATACGCGCCGGCAATCCTTGAAAATGAATGCGCTCTTTCGCCAACTGCATCCAGCGAGCGAGCGTTTTGTTCTTCGGAAAAAGTTCGAGAGCCAGTTGATCGGTGCGCGCGATGTCGGCTGGATCACCGCTCAACGCCACCCAGCGAAATGGCCCTTTTCCTTCGCAAAAGAGCGGGCGGATGTACTCGGGCACGAAGCCCGGAATAGCGAAGGCGTTCTCGACGCCGGCCTTCTTCGCCTGCGTGCGAATGTTGTTTCCGTAATCGAATGTGATCGCCCCTTTTTGCTGCAACGACAGCATGGCCGACACGTGCGTCGCCATCGATTGCATCGCGCGCGCGATGTATTCCTCGGGATTGTTTTTGCGCAAAGCGAGCGCCGCTGCCAAAGACATCTCGTTAGGCACGTAGCCGTTGAGCGCGTCATGCGCGCTGGTCTGATCGGTCAGAATGTCGGGAACGACGCCGCGCCTAACGAGTTCAGGCAACACGTCCGCGCAATTGCCGACAAGGCCGACGGAAATGGCGCGCTGGCTTTTTCGTGCGTCATCGATCAGCCGCAGGGCTTCGTCGAGTGAGTGCGCCATCCGATCGCAATAGCCGCTTTGCAAACGCTTCTCGATCCGCGCGGGATCGACATCAAGGCCGAGGAAGAGGGCGCCGTTCATCGTGGCCGCCAGCGGTTGCGCGCCGCCCATGCCGCCCATGCCGCCGGAGACGATCAACTTGCCCGCAAGAGAACCGCCGAAATGTTTCACCGCGGCGGCGGCGAACGTTTCAAAAGTGCCCTGGACGATTCCCTGGCTGCCGATGTAGATCCAAGACCCAGCCGTCATCTGCCCATACATCGTTAGGCCGAGCCGTTCCAGGCGATTGAACTCAACGTAGTTCGACCATTGGCCGACGAGATTGGAATTCGCAATCAAGACCCGCGGCGCTTCGTCGTGCGTGCGGAAAACGCCGACCGGTTTACCCGATTGCACGAGCAGGGTCTCGTCATTCTCCAGCGCCCGGAGCGACCTAACGAGTGCATCGAATGCCTCCCAACTGCGCGCGGCACGCCCGGTCCCGCCATAGACGATCAGTTCGTCGGGATTCTCCGCGACCTCGGGATCGAGGTTGTTCATCAACATGCGCAGCGCCGCTTCCTGATGCCAGCCTTTGCAACTGAGCTCGCTCCCGCGCGGCGCGCGGATGACTCGTTGCTCGCTCATATTTCTTCCAGCTCGCTGTCGAACACGCCTTCTCGAATAGCGCTGGCGACCTGCGCAATGTCGGTTGACATCGATCGATCCTCATCGACTGCGGGCGAGATGGATCGCACCTTGTCATAGGCTCGCTCGACGCCGACCCCGCTTCGCAACGGCCGGCGAAATTCGAGCGCTTCGGCGGCGGAGAGCAGCTCAATCGCGAGCAGATGTTCCGCATTCTCGACGATCGTGCGCAGCTTCAATGCGGCCGTCATGCCCATTGAAACATGATCTTCTTTTCCACCCGAGGTCGGCAAATTGTCCACGCTCGCCGGATGCGCCAGCACTTTGGCTTCGTTCAGCAACGCTACGCTCGCGACATGCAAAATCATGAAGCCGGAATGCGTGCCGGCATGCGCGGTGAGGAAGGGCGGCAAGCCCTCGTTCAAATCGGGATTGACCAGCCGGTCGGTGCGGCGCTCGCTGATGCTCATGAGATCGGTCAGCGCGATCGCCGCGTAATCGAGCGCCAGCGCGAGCGGCGCGCCGTGAAAATTTCCGCCGGAAAGCACCTCGCCATGTTCGGCGAAGACGAGCGGATTGTCGGTCGCAGAACCCGATTCGACTGCGAGAACATTTTCGCAATGCGCCAAAGCGCCGCGCACCGCGCCGTGCACCTGCGGCATGCAGCGCAAACTGTACGCGTCCTGCACCCGCGGATCGTCGGCGCGATGGGATTCGCGGATCTCGCTGTCGCGCAACAGCGCGCACAAATGTTCCGCCGACGCCCTCTGGCCCGGATGCGGCCGCGCCTGGTGGATGCGCGGGTCGAACGCCGTCGGCGTGCCCTTCAACGCTTCCAGGCTCATGGCGCCGGCGATGTCAGCTACATGCGCCAGACGCTTCGCTCGCCAGAGCGCGAGACCGCCCACCGCATGCATGGCCTGCGTTCCATTTAGTAACGCCAGCCCTTCCTTCGCTTCCAACACGCACGCACGCAGACCCGCCTGCTCCAGCGCCTGCGCGCTCGGCTTGCGCTCCGCTTGGTAAAATGCTTCGCCTTCCCCGATCAGCGTCAGAGCCAGATGCGCCAGCGGCGCCAGATCGCCGCTCGCCCCGACCGAACCTTTCTCCGGAATAACCGGATGCACCTCGCGATTGAGTAACTCGCACAGCGCCTCGATCACTTCCAGACGAATGCCGCTAAGGCCAAGCGCGAGCACGTTTGCGCGCAACAAAATCATCGCGCGCACTTCCGGGATCGAGAGTGGGTTCCCGATCCCGCACGCATGACTGCGCACGAGATTCAATTGCAGTTGCCGCAGGTCGCCCGCCGCGATTTGCACATCCGCCAATTTCCCAAAGCCGGTGCTGACGCCATAGACGATCGTCCCCCGCGCCACAATGCCCTCGATCACTTGGCGTGAATCGTGGATGCGCGCGTGCGCGGACGAGGCGATCTCGATTCGCCCCTCGCCCTGCGCGACGGCAGCGATTTCGGCGAGAGACAACGGTTGGCCGGCGAGCTGCATCATGCGCAGTTTATGAATAACTCAGCGAAAGGAAAGGCCGTCGCATCCCCTCCGCGCGGGAAAGAAAAAAGGCCAGGCCGAATAAACGACCTGGCCTTTCGGTAAAGGTTATCCGCAGACGGACAACTGAAGTTATTTCGAGTATCCGTGCGTCGAAGTCGTCACGGCCGCCGACTCCTTTCTCTGAGCGCATGCGCCCAAACTTAACGCGCTGGCCGCGATGGCCACGATCATAATTGCTTTGAAAATTTTCACTTTAATATTTCGCCTCCTTTCCCAGCAGGTTGCTGCCGTCATTTAGTCAGTTAAGAACACTCACGCAATGCTTTTTTCGATTTTTTCGAAAGGCGGGGCGCGCCGCCATTATTCCGCAATCGTGACCGCCGTGCCGGTGCTGACTAAGGCAAACAGCTCCAGCAGATCGGCGCTGCGCATGCGGATGCAACCGTGGCTCGCCGGCTCCCCGATCCTTTCTTCGTGATTCGTCCCATGGATATAAATGTAGCGGTCCCGCGTATTCGCGTTGTGGCGGCTGACGCCGTCCAGCCACAGGATGCGCGTCATGACGAGGTCCTCCTCGCGTAAAAGTTTCCGGGTCGCCTTCACCGGCCGGCGGCTTTTGAACACCGTGCCCGCCGGCATGTTCGCGCCGATCTTTTTCGCGATGCGAAACTTTCCGGTTGGCGTTTTCATGCTCCCCTCTTCCGTCCCGAGGCCGAAGCGCGAGGTCGAGACCGGATACTCCGCTAATTTCCGGCGCCCATCTTTCAACACCAGTTTTTGCTCGCGCACCGAGATGTGGATTTTCGTCTGACCGCTTTTCTTCATTTGGGAGTGGCCGTAGGATGCGCCGTGTCGCAGGGAAAAAGCTATCACATCGCCGTCGTCGGCGCGACTGGCGCGGTCGGCGCGGAATCGCTCGCCGAGCTGGCGCGCCGCCATTTTCCGGTAGCCGGCATCCGCGCGCTCGGCTCGGAGCGCTCCGCCGGAAAATCGATTTCGTTTAATAGCGATTCGCTCGTCGTGGAAAAATTAGCCGACACCTCCTTCGCGGGCATCGATCTCGCCTTCTTCAGCGCCGGGGGCGACATTTCCCGCCAGTATGCGCCCATCGCGCGCGACGCGGGCGCGATCGTCATCGATAACTCCTCCGTCTTCCGCATGGAGCCTGACGTCCCGCTCGTCATTCCGGAAATCAACGGCGCGGACGTGCGCCGGCATCGCGGCCTCATCGCCAACCCCAACTGCACCACCGCCGTCACCCTCATGGCGCTCAATCCGCTGCACCAGGCGTTTGGCGTCCGCCGCATTTTCGCCGCCAGCTATCAGGCCGTTTCCGGCAGCGGCGCGCGCGCCATCAGCGAGCTGCAAGCGCAAGTCGAAGCCGCCGCCCACAAAA
>JBDUCP010000137.1:0-5027 GCA_040003405.1 Verrucomicrobiota bacterium | reverse complement strand
ACCGCCCGGCGAGCGATTGAGCGTGGAGCCGCAAATCCTCCCACGCCGCCGCCTGTGGGACGCGAGCCTTCATCGCCTGCCATTTCGCCGCCGCGGCTTTGATGGATGGATTGCTTGCTGATACTGCGCGCAGCACCGCATCGAGTGAAAGCGAGTCGGAACGCACGTCTGTTTCGCTGGTTCCAGCAACCGCGATGGTCGCGACGCCTAACGAACACATAAGGGCGAAAAGTTTCATCTTGCTCCAAACGCAACAGTCGAATCCGCGACTGCTACCGCGGCCCCTGTGAAACCACACTGTCATGCGGCAGTCCCGGCTCGACGATGCGTGACGTCATCATTTTCAAGTAACGATCGCCGTGTGCGGGGCTCATTAGCGCGCTGACTGCGTAAACGTGCTGCAACATTTGCCGCCGGCAGTCCTGCTGGGCCGCCGCACACTCATTCAGCGCCGCCTGGATTTCCGGTGTCACCTCATGACCGCTCGCGACGAGCGCGTTTGCCTTCGCGTTTGCTTCGGCGATCCGCCTGCACATCGCGTCGCACCTTGGGCGATACTCTTCATGGAGCTGCGTGATCTTCGCGAACTCGACGTCGTTCAGCACGAACTCGCGCCGGAGCCATTCGTAATCTCCTTCCGGCTTCGACAACATCGCTTCGGCTGTGCGCGTCGCGCACCAGAAGTAAATGCAGTAGGTGCTCGCCGAGAGGACAAGGGCGAGAAGCAGAACTAAGGCTCCCCGTTTCATTCGAGGGCAGCCGCTTGCGCGACTGGATTGATCGAAGAGACGTAGCGCGCTTCCAGTTGACGCCAGTGCTCCCTGTTTGTCTGCTGCGCCTGGACGTGTGCGACCCCGATGCTGAGCGTCAGGCCGAGCGCGATAAGTGCAGTCGCGTATTGAGGCTTCGGCAGCTCAGTCAAAATCCATTCTTGCACCCGACGCCAAAGCGAGTTGCGCCCCGCCGCTTCCCGCGCTGCGATTCGCTGCCAGACCTCCGCCTGAAAACGCGGTGGAATCGAAACATCGGGGTTCCACTTCGAAAACTGTTTCTTTAATTCATCGTCCATCACTGATCCTCCTCGCGGTGTGGTTTTGATCGCGGTTGATCTGCTGCCTTCACGAGGGTGTAACACCGCAGCGAACGAAAACCCTTACCGACCTGCGATGAAGTTCCAGTGTCGAGCAGAGCTTCGTGATGCTCTGCTCGTGCGGGTGAGATTAGAAATAGACTAAGTAGTAGAAGGCAGGATGTTTTCATTGATCCAAACGAACGGTTGAGAACCAGGCGGGCCGCGAAATGGGCACACCACGGGTGTCAGCGTCTTTGGATCAAATGAGACGGATGCAGGTCGCCGCGAGCGGAGGTGGCGAATGCGCGCGAGCCGGCGGGTTGGCGCAGAGGATTGGCTCCGCAGCACGCGCCTGAGCGATCGACACGAGCATTGGGAGGGCGAGCGTCGCGAGCAAATCCTGTTTCAGCGAAGCAAACTTTGCGAACGGTGGTGAGACTGGCGCGGGGGATTTCTGCGAAACGGCGCAGCAAGTCCTATTTGCACAGCACCCACTTTTGCACGCCTCGTTGCTGGGAGCGTTTGAGAGAATGCAGGATGCCGCCGGCATGCGCAGAGGCGCGAGACATACCGCAGCCATCACGATCAATCCCACGATGATCTGCCTTAACATCAATTCCTTAGTAGCATGAACGACGCCCCATGTCGAGATTGCGCTCCGAGCTTCGAATCAAACGGCGCGCTCAACTCGTTAGGCCAGCGCCCGCACGGGCTCATTGATGTCGATTGGCAATTCGATGGTGAACTTGGAGCCTTGGCCTGGCCCTGCACTAAAGACGCGAATCGAACCACGATGCATTTCCACAATCGCCTTGCTGATGGCCAGACCCAGACCCAAACCCTCGCGGCGCGCGCCGACCTGCTCAAAGGCGTCGAAAACTTTGTCCAACGATTCGTGCTCGATGCCCACACCAGTATCGCTGATTTCGATCATCAAGGCCTGAGGTTGGGGATTGAGCGTGCGAACCGTTACCGCCCCGCGCGCCGGCGTGAATTTCGTAGCGTTCCGGAGCAGGTTCCAAAAGACTTGCTCCAGGCGGGAGGCATCCGCGAGGACATGGTGATTCGCGGCATACATTTCGACCGACATGGTTAATTCTCGCGAAGCAATTTCATCGCGCACGATGTCCATGGCGTGGCCTAACAAGTCATGCGCGTCGGACTTGCGCAGGTGAAGCTCAAGGGTCCCGCGCGTGATCCTGCTCAGGTCGAGCAAATCGTCGATGAGGCGGGCTTCGAGCTCGACGTTGCGGCAGACCATCTTCAAACCCTCATCAATATCGGCGGGGACTTCGGGCTGATTGACCATGCCGCCGGCCCAAATCAGAATCGGCGTGAGCGGCGTGCGCAATTCGTGACTGAGGCGCGCGAGAAAGCGATCTTTGGCGAGGTTAGCTGACTCGGCGGTTTCTTTTTCTCGCTGCAATTCGTCCTGGATTTTGCGGCGATGAATAAAGGCTCCGATCTGGCTGCCAATGGCTGTCACTAACTGCAACAGGTCCTCATCCGGACGCGCGATCTCGCGACTAAATAATTCGAGCACGCCATTCACTTCGCCCTCGGCAGAGAGCGGAAAAGCAAAACCGCCGCGCAGTCCCGCTTTCCGGGCGGCCGCAGAGCGCGGGAAGTTATCATCGGCCGTCACGTCGGCGATCCAGATTGGTTTCTCTGCGATCGCGACTCGTCCGGGAAGACCGATGTTGTTGCTTAAAGCGACCGTGCGCGTCGCTTCGGCGAAAATCTCCAGCTCCGGTTGAGCGAGAGACCAGATCGCCTGGCAGCGTAATTCTTTCTCTTCCGCATCATGTAGCCAGATCGCACCGAAGCTCCAATTTCCGCTGTGAGCAATCGCTTCGATTATGGGCGGCCCGGCTTTGGCGAGAGACCAGGAACCGGCCAGCAGGCTGGCGATGGCATATTGCGCGGTGCGTCGTCGTTCGGTGCGAATTCGCTCACTGATATCGCGGGCAATTTTTGAGGCGCCGATGACCTGGCCGTTCGCGTCTTTGATGGGAGAGACCGTGACTGATATGTCGAATGTCGTTCCGTCCTTACGTCGGCGAACTGTTTCGTAATGATGTATGCGCTCGCCGCTACGGATGCGTTTAAGAATGCCGGGCTCTTCATGTTGGCGGTCGGGCGGGATCAAAGTCATTATCGGCTTTCCGATAATCTCCTCCGGCGTATAGCCGAAAAGACGTTCGGCCGCCTGGTTCCAGCTCATGATTTTTCCGTCAAGATCTTTGCTGATAATTGCGTCGTCCGACGATTCAATGATCGCGGCCAATCTTTTACCGGCCTCTTCATCCTGTTTGCGTGTGGTGATGTCGCGCAAATAGGCGGTAAACAGCGGGCGCCCCTCGACACGAAACGCGGTGATGGCCAGCTCGACGAGTATTTCGGAGCCATCGGCGCGCACTCCGCCGATCTCGATTCGCCGGCCGAGCACTGGGCCCTCGCCCGTTTCGAGATATTTTTTTAGGCCTTGGCGATGGCGATCGCGTAACGACGGTGGGATGATGAGTTGCGCCAGGTCCTGCCCCAGTGCTTGATCGCGCGTGTAGCCGAAAACACGCTCAGCCGCGGGATTGAATTCAATCACCCGGCCTTCCGCGTCCATCGTAATAATGCAGTCCAGCGCAGACTCGAGAATCGCGCGGTTAATTCCCTCCAGCCAGGCTTGCGAATGTCCCGCGCTTTTTTTTACGTTATCGCTGTGTTCCATCCCGGGCCAATCCCCTCGTATAAAATCGAAACGAAGCGCACATTCGACCGTCTTTAAACCTGGGTAGTTTAGATCGTCAGCGCCCGATCAGTGGGCCGCGCCGTGATCGAGGTCGATGACGTCGCGCAATTGTCGGGCCAGGGCGATGTTCAAACGCACGCGTCCGACGCCCCGGGCCAATCGTCGGCGCCATGCGATGTCGCTGTCTGCAAAACGGAAATGCGGATGGATGCGAACACGATTGTTCCGGCAAAGTGCCAGTGCTTCCGGCGTCCAGAGACCGCGTGAAATTGCCGACATCAAATACGGGATGGGCGCGTTCTCGCGCCGCAGATAGGAGAGCGCGAGAAGATCGCGGGTCCGGTCGCTTCCGCGCGCTTCCATGTTCCACGCCGATTCGCCCGGTCGCAGCGCGGCTTGCAACGCATCTTTCTTCCAGAGCGTAACCTGCAAACGCGTGCGGCCATCGGAATCGCGCGGGACAATTCCAAACCGCTCGTTGAGCGGGGCGAAATCCGGTTCCACCTGCGATCGGCTGTAGAAGCAAAATGAAGCGACGTTGCGCTCGAAGGCATAGGCGAAATCGGCCGCCAGTTGCTCGCGCAGAACCGGGCGTTGCAAGAAATAATCTTCCTGAAAATACAGCACGTAAGGCTCCTGGATCTGATTCAGGGCGACCTCCATATTGGATGCCCAGTTCCGATCCGGTCCGACCGCGATTGGCCGGATCAAATCCGAGCGCACCCGGAGATGATTTACGATCAGGAAAATTCGAAAGGGACAATCGTTCCAATGCTTGCGGAAGAAAAACGTAAACGGTCGCCAGGCATCGAAGAAAGCATCGCAGCTCGAGACGACGATCGCGACCGACCCCGCAAAATCCTTCAACTCGGGCATGCTCGATTCCACCGGCCGCTTCATTTACCTCCGTCTGACGAAGAAATTCTAGAGAACATCCGCAGGAGCGAGAACTTTAATTTTTCGGTTTGCCCTTGAAGACGCGGAACAAGAAGAAGAGTGACGGAAGCAAAACGACCGCTCCGACAACGAGCGCGTAGATCAGCAGGCGGAGTGTGATTGGCGGGGCGGCAGCGTTAAAGATCGTCACGTCCGGCGTGATTAGGTTCGGATATTGCGCCAAACTCCATCCGCCGAGAATCAGCGTCACTTCTCCAATCGCCGCGACGCGCGCGAGAGCGAATCGTCGAAACCATAGACTGGTGAACGCTG
>JBDUCP010000010.1:0-17252 GCA_040003405.1 Verrucomicrobiota bacterium | reverse complement strand
CCGCTGCCGCACATCGGATCAAGCAATGCTTCGGACGGGTTCCAGCCCGAGAGTTCAACGAGGTCGCGCAGCGGCTCTACGATTTTTTCTGGAGCGACTATTGCGATTGGTTCATCGAAGCCGCCAAGACGGAAATTTTTGCCGACGATGAGTCGCGCAAAAAATCCGTCCTCGCTGTGATGGATTTCATTCTATCCGGATTTCTGCGCGTGCTGCATCCATTTATGCCCCACGTCACCGAGGAGCTTTGGTCTTTGCTCGGATTTGGCGAAAGGAAAAGCGACTCGATTCAATTTGTTTCGCCGCCGCAGGCCGCATTGGCTTCCGTCGCTTCCACGGAAATCGCCGCCGCCAGAAGCGAAGTCGCGAAGATTTACGAGACGATTCAGGCCGGTCGCAATCTGCGCGCCTTCGCCCGAATTCCGTCCAACAAAAAAGCCCGCTTTCTCATTCGCCCGACGGGCGGGATTGCGGATCAGCAGATGCCGACGATCGCGCGACTCTTGAATGCTGAGGATCTTACGCCGGATCCTACGTTCCAGCCGGAACCTGGAATTCCGGTAGCGATGACGCCGCTGGGCGAGCTGTATTTACTCATCGCCGGGGGTGACAAGTCGGCCGAGCGCGATCGGCTCGACAAGGAAATCGCCCGCCTGGAAAACGAATTGCACGTCGTCGGAACAAAGCTGACGAATGCCTCGTTCGTGGATCGCGCGCCCGCCGCCGTGGTCGAGGAGCATCGCCAGCGGCAGGCAAATTTCAGCGAGCAGCTTACGCAACTGCGACAGGCGCGGGCCGCAATGGATTAAAGAGAACGCGCTGCGTGTGGATTTCCGCACCGCGCGCTTCGAAATATTTTTTTAATTCCGGCGTGTAGAGCGAATCATCGTATTCACGATTGAGCTCGAGACAAACCTGGCCGCCCGGATTCAGGTGGCGCGTCAGGTCGTCGAGAAAGAACTCCCACTCGGCCGGCTGCCAGAGTTTGTCGCTCTTGTGTCCGTTGAAACAAATCATGTGCGCCGCGATCACATCGAACTTCGGGCCGAGATCGGGCAGCGGCTCAAACGCCTCGATCCGCCAGATTTTTCTTTTCACCCCCAGCAGTTCGATCATGTCGGTAAATCCCGGTTCCACATCGAGATCGAGGCCGAGCGCGTCGTGACCGAGAAATTCGCAGATGTAAAGGAAGTAGCCCGTGCCGCAGCCGATATCGAGCACGCGCTTGCGTCCGCGCAGATCGAGCTCAAGATCGCGCACGCGCTGCAAATTGATTTCCATCCAGCGTTCCAGCTCCAGATATTTCGGCCAGTGATCGCCCGGACTCTCCACGCCGTAGCGCTGGTAAATCTGCTGGAACCTCTGCGCGTCGATCGAGCGCGCCACCCGCGCCGCATCCAGGCGCAACGGCGTCCGCCCGAGCGTGAGTTGCTTCACATGCCGCCGCGCGCTCGCGAAGGCATCGCCCGAAAGCACTTTGGAAAGTTTGTGAGATAAGCGCATTTGGTGGCCTTGGTGCTATCGCCTCTTGGCAGCTACTCTCATTTGCGCCTAAAATCTCATCGGCGGCGAGACATGCAATCGATGAGTATCTGGAAAAAATTATGGTGGATCGCAGTTGGTGCCGCTGGCCTGATGGCGGTCGCGGTGCTCGCGCTTTCGCGCGGCGAACAAATCAGCGCGCTTTGGATTGTGGCGGCGGGGCTTTGCACGTTCGCCATCAGCTATCGCTTCTACAGCAGTTGGCTCGCGGCAAGAGTCATGGTCTTAAATGACGCCCGCGCCACGCCCGCCGTCGCGAACGAAGATGGAAAGGATTTTGTGCCGACAAATCGCTGGATGGTTTTTGGCCATCACTTCGCGGCCATCGCTGGGCCGGGACCGCTCGTCGGTCCCGTGCTCGCGGCACAGTTTGGATTTCTGCCCGGCACGCTTTGGATTTTGATTGGCGCCACGCTCGGTGGCGGCGTGCACGACATGATCGTGCTCTTCAGTTCAGTACGGCGGCGCGGCAAAACCCTCGGACAAATGGTCAAGGAGGAAATCGGCCCTGGCGTCGGCGCGCTCGCGCTCATCAGCGTGCTCGCGATCATGATCATCATCATGGCGGTGCTCGCGCTCGTCGTGGTGCAGGCGCTGGCGAAAAGCCCGTGGGGTGTATTCACGATGGCGACGACGATCCCGGTTGCGATCGTCATGGGTCTCGGGCTGCGCAGTGGAAAATTCAGCGTCGCGTGGGTGACCGCGTTCGGTTTGGTGGGCCTGGCTTTCGGAGTTTGGGGCGGGCAGTTCCTTCCAAATTTTCCGATGCTGCAAAGTTGGTTTCAACACGATGAGAAATGGCTCGCCTGGGCGGTCATGATCTACGGTTTGGCGGCATCCATTCTTCCCGTCTGGCTCCTGCTCACGCCGCGCGATTATCTCAGCACTTTTTTGAAACTCGGAACCGTCGCGGCGCTCGCCGTCGCCGTCGTGGCGATGCGACCGATGTTGCTAATGCCGTCGGTTTCACGATTCATCGATGGCACCGGCCCGATTTTTGCCGGCCCCGTTTTTCCTTTTGTTTGCATCACCATCGCGTGCGGCGCCGTCTCCGGATTTCATTCGTTGATCGCATCGGGCACGACTTCCAAAATGATCGGACGCGAGTCACGTATTCGACAGATCGGTTACGGCGCGATGATCACCGAAATGATGGTGGCGCTGATGGCAATGATCGCCGCGTGTGTTCTCCAGCCGGGCGAATATTTCGCGATCAACACGAAAGGCGCGCCGACGGAAGTAGTGGCGAAAATTTCCGCTGCCGGTTTTCCGGTGACGGAAACGGAAATGCAAACCCTGGCGACGAGCCTCGGCGAAAAGACAATGTTCGGCCGCTCCGGTGGTGCGCCGACATTTGCCGTCGGCATGGCGCACATGTTTTCGCGCGTTACTTCGAATCCGACCGCACTAGCGCTCTGGTATCACTTCGCCATCATGTTCGAGGCGCTGTTTATTTTGACCACACTCGACGCCGGCACGCGCGTCGGCCGCTTTTTGCTTCAGGATTTTCTGGGAAATTTGTGGAAGCCGCTCGGCAACACCGGCTCCTTGGCCTCGAATGTTTTCTCCAGCGTTCTGCTCGTCGGCGCGTGGGGCTGGTTTTTGTATCAGGGCGTGATCGATCCACTCGGCGGCATTAACAGTCTCTGGCCGCTCTTCGGCATCGCCAATCAATTGCTCTCGATCATCGCGCTCTGTCTCGGCACGACGGTGCTGATCAAAATGGGAAAGGTGCGTTATGTGTTTGTGACGCTCGTGCCGTTGTGTTTCATGACGGCGGTAACCTTCAGCGCGGCGTATCTGAAAATATTTTCGTCGGATCCGAAGCTGGGATTTCTGAGCGGCGCGGCCGCTGCGCCATTGACGCGGCAAGCGGCGATCTGGCGCTTCGATGCGCTGGTCGCGTTTGGTTTCGTGGCGCTGGTGTTTTTGATTGCGGCGGGTAGCGCGCTGGAATGGTGGCGGTTGTTGAGTGGTTCGAAGCGCATTGTGCTGCACGAAAGCGAATTTGTTCCGCTCACGCGCGCGGAATCAACCGGCGTTTGATCCGTGCAACGCCGGGAATTACTGCGCGTCGTGCGCACGCTGCTCGAGCAACCGACCGCGCCATTTCACGAAGACGCAGTGCGTGATTAACTGCTGCGCGAATTGGTCGGCGGTCACCATTTCCTCCGGCACTTCGCGGGAAGCAAAACTGGTCAGCACGAAACGCGAATCCCATTTCCGCTGTAAAATCACAGATCGATCCCGATAACAGAATTTCCACGTCGCGCCATGATGCTGCGTCCCTTATAGCAGGAAGCGACTCTGTGGTTTTTCTGCCCGGCGCTAGGGTGCGGCGAGGGCGCGATAACCGAAGAAGTGCCGATCCTTGATGATCGTTTTCACCTCAGGCGGGACCATTTGCTCCCAGGCAGCATCCCCTGATTGCAATTTGGCCAGCGCGTCGGGAGGATAAATGCGCAGGTAATCCGGATTGTAATCGGTAATCTCCTGGATGAACTCGTTATCGACCAAATATCGGAGAAGCGATTGTAGGTTTGGCGCCACCTCCACTTTCGTTGCCGTCAGAATTTTCCCCGTGCTCTCATCCATCATCGGATAAACGTAGAGTTTTAACCCGCTCTTAAACATCCGCCCGAGCGCTTCCAGAATGCCACCTTCGAGATGCAGATAATATTTTTCGTCAAAAATTTCCATCAAACTCGGCACGCCCATCACCAGACCGATCATGCGATTGGTGTAGCGCGCGAGATAGGACGCGAGCCGGAAATATTCGCCGAACTTTGAGATCAGCACCGTGCGGCCTAACGAGCCGAGAATGTCCACGCGCGCCAGAAAATCCGCGTGATTGAGCTGCCCTTCCGAGAGCAGATTTTCCAGCGTCATTTCCATCAACACCACTAACTCCTCGGCCGAGCAGTTGCATTGCCGCAGGAAAGCCGTGCGCGCGCCATTCAACATATCGTTTGTCGCATATGTCACCGGCCGAAAACTGCCGCGCTCCACCAGGATGGCTTTCTTATAAAGAACGTCGGCCGGTTGCACCGTTTCCCCGTCGGCCAGAAACATGACCGCGTCTGTTAACCCCTGACTAACGAGTTGCAAACTCATCAGACGATTATCGACCCTTGCGAACGCCGGCCCGCTGAACCGGATCATGTCCACCTGGATACGATCGGGCGCGAGATGTTCCTGGAGTGATGCGATGATTTTCTCGGGCTGATGATAGTAAAACGCGCCGAAAAGAAGATTTACTCCGATGATCCCGAGTGCCTCCTGCTGATCGACATTCGCCTCATCCAGCATGCGAATATGGATAATGATCTGGCTCGGTTCGCCGCGCGGTTCAGCTTGAAAACGCACGCCCAGCCAGCCGTGCGATTCGTTATGTTGCTTAAAGCTTCGCGCTGCCACGGTGTCGGCAAAAACGAAAAAGGTGCGTTGGCTACCGAGTTTTTCGTCCAGTCGCTCGATCAATAAATTGAATTCGTGATCAAGCATCGTACCGAGCCGTTTTCGGCTCACGTAGCGATCGGCCGTTCCGTAAATCGCGTCGCTAAAAGTCATGTCGTAAGCGGACATCGTTTTCGCCACCGTCCCCGCCGCGCCGCCGACATGAAAAAATCGCCGCGCCACTTCCTGCCCCGCACCGATCTCCGCGAATGTGCCGTACTTTTTCGCGTCGAGATTAATCTGGAACGCCTTCTTGTCCGTCCCGACATCCATCTCCGTGTCCATGGGGACTGCTGTAGCGGCGATCTCCGATCGTCGCAAACCGGCTACAAGCGCACGCGCTCCGCGCTTTTCGCCGGCAACCACCCGCGCAGGTCGTTCGGCAAAGCGGCATAAATCCAATCGCCTCGCTCACTCAAAATTTTGATTTCACTGCCTGGCGGCAACGCCAGTACGCTGTTCGCATTATCCGCCGTCGCGAGCCGCGCTTCGATATTCTTGCCGGTCACAATCGCGAGGCCGTGGCCCTCTTTGCCTGCCTTCCCCAAGTAGAGCGCGAAGACCGCGCCGACAAAAACAACCGTCGAACAAATGATCAGCGTTACCAAGCTTAACGAACTCCGCCGCGAGAAAAATAAATGCCCCGCGACGAACAACGCGAGCCAAAACGCCAGGGATGCAGCGATGGAATATTGCGCAGAAGTCCCAGCCTCGAGGTAGCGCTCGACCGCGTTTTTCTTTAGCTCCAGCGCGCGTGCTTCATCGCGCACGACTCGCAAATTCGCTTCCGTTTCGGGATGATGCGGCTCGAGCGCAAGCGCGCGCTCATAATTCAGAATCGCTTCGCCGAAATTTCCGAGACGGAAGTGAGCGTTGCCCAAATCGTAAAACAGATTCGCGCTCCATTGTCCGGATTTAACGAGGCCCTGGTATCCCTCAACCGCTTCCTGAAAATGGCCGGTGCCGTAATTCTCATTCGCTTTCGCGAAGTCCGCATTTTGATCAGCCTGCACCGCACTCGAGACCAGCAACGCGATGATCAGAAGCAAAAATGTTTTCGATTTCATGCGCGCAGATTTTCGATCAAATCGAGAACTTCATTCCGAGTTTCGGGGGACACCGCGCTGCCGCCATTTGGCCCGCCGCTGTAGCGAACTTCGTCGCTCCTGGCAAACAAATGCCGAAGACGTTCGCGCGTGTTGTCATCCGCTCGAAACACCGCCGCGGCCACCTCTGCATCGACGGCGCTCGGCTCGAGATTCTTCGCCAGCGCTGTTTTCAACTGCACCGCCCGGGACGCGCGCGAAAAATATTCCTGCGGCGCAACGTCATCGCGGCGCAAGCTCCGTTGCAACTCCATCGCCTCCTGCTGCAACGCGTCACGACGTTGGGCATCGCGATTCCTAAGACGCGCCTGTCGCACTCTCCATCCCACAAATCCGAGCAACGCAAGCAACGGAGCAAGTTGCGCGAGCCAAAACGAGCGCCGCGCAAAAAGAGGCGCGAACGACTGCGGCGCGTTCGGCAACTCGGTGAGTTGATAAAGAATGTCCTGCTGTTTCGTCGCCGCCTTTGTAGCTGGGGTCGGTGACCCCGGCCCCGCCGCCGCGGGCGTAGCTGCCGCCACAGTCGGCGCGGCTCCTCCTTCCACCCGCACCGCCACCGGCTCGCTCCGCAGTGTCACATACTCTTCCTTCACCGGATCGAAATAGGTGAAGAGTTGCGCCGGAATATGATCTTTACGCTCATTCGGACTCAGCACCGTTTCAAAAGTTTTCGTGCCGCTGATTCCGATATCGTCGTCCTTCGCGAAATTCGCGGATGGCGGATACTTGTGCCATCCGTTCTCCTCCTCAAAAGCCGGCGCCGTCACGCGGTCAAAGTTCCCGCGACCGGCAATTTTCGCCGTGATCGTGAACGGATCCCCTACCTGAACCTTTTTCGGCTTCGCCTCCGAAGTCATCGAAAAATTTCCGACCGCTCCGGCAAAACTGGGCGGCGCTTTTGCCGGCAGCGGCTTCACTTCCAGCGTGGTCGATTCACTCTTCAACTTGATCTCCTGCGGCACGCTGGGCGCGAAGGCCGGATCGTTAAAAAAATTATTAAAAAATGGATCGTTCCTGCCGAACGGATCCTGCGGCATTCCCGAGGTGCGCGGAATGCGCACGACCGGATTCACCTCCACCGGCCCAATCTCAATCTGGCCGCTGCGCGCCGGCGAGATGGCCGTTTTGAAAGTAAATGTCTGATACGATTTTCCATCAATCGTTTCGATGGTTTGCCGCGGGTCCCGCATCTTCTGCGTCGTGAATCCCTGCCCCGTAATATCAATCCCGTTGCCGAGCGATTCTACGGGGGTGCGCACATAAAATCCCAGCCGCACCACTGCTGGAATCATCTCGCCGACATACGCGCTCGACTTGGTCAGGATTAATTCGGCGAAGGCAATCTTGCTTGTATCGACCGACTGGTTCGCGCGGCCTGAGCGCCCCGATGGCCCACCTGAATCGGCGACGTTCAGGGTCAACTCCGGAGTTTTCAGCGTCGCTCCTCCGGCCCGGATTGGTTGCGACGGGATTTTGAAGCGTCCCGCTTTGAGCGGCATGATGGTGTAGTTGTAGGTGATGCTCGAGCTCGACGCGAAATTGCGCATTTCGAATTGGCGCGACGTTCCCGTCGGATGGATTTCGAGCCCGTCCACCACGATTTCCTCCGGCGCGTTGATGCTATTCGCGCCCGTTACTTTGATGGCCATCTGCACCATTTGACCAACCGCGACTTCCGAATTGCTCAACACCGCCGTGACCGTGGGCGAATCCCCCAGCAGGCGATTCGACATCACCAACGTGATCAGCAACAGGATGGGAATTTTTCGGAGCATGGTGAGACTTCTACCAATCGTTATAGACATGCCGCGCAGCCTTGCGTTCATCAAGCTGCACCCGTTGTTCTTCATCTTTCATTGATTGCAGAAGCGCTTCGGCCTGCTTCTCGCTCATTTGCCCTTCCTTCTCAGGTTCTGCTTCCGCCGTTTGCTCTTTTTGTTCGGGCTTTTCCTCACCGGCGCCTTTCACTTCGCCCTTTTTTTGATCGGGCGAAGCCGTGGGCGACGCTGACGGTGACGCTTGTTCCTGATCGCCCTCGTGCGGTGAGGGCGACGGACTTCCGCTGCCGTTATCGGAAGGTGACGGCGTCGCCTGCTGCTGGTCGCCGTCTTTCTTCTCCTGGTCCTTCGACTGATCTCCGGGCGAAGGCGATGGAGTCTCGTTAGGCTTGGGTTCGTCCTTTTTGCCTTTGTCCTGGCCTTCGTCCTTGTCCGGCTTTTGTTCGTCGCTCTTGTTCGACTGATCTTTTTGATCCTGCTTCTCTTGATCCGGTGTGGGCGACGGCTTCTCCTGGTCTTTCTTGTCCTGCTTCTCGGAATCCTTTTTCTTTTCGTCGGGTGACGGCGATGGCGACGGCGATGGCGACGGCGGCGGTGTTGGTGTTGGTGTCGGTTGCTCTTCGCGTTTTTGTTTTAATTCCTCGATCTTTTTCTTCACGAACTCGGAGTTCTCTTTCGCCTCTTTATTCTTCGGGTCGATCTTCAAAGTCTGATCGTAATGCTGGAGCGCGTTGGTCCAGTCCGTGAGCTTCTTCTCATCGCTTTTTTGCGTTTCACCGCGTTCGTAAAGCGTGTTGCCCAGGTTGTAATGGCTGCGGCTTTGCAGCCCCGAATCGGGCGAGAGCAAGGCCTGACTGAAGGAATTCAAGGCCTTCCCGTAGTCCTTCATTTTGTAGGCGGCGGCGCCGGCGTCGAATTCGATTTTGTCACTCGCATTCGTCTGCGGATGCTCCTGTAAGGTCTTCTGGAATTCCTGATAGGCCTCGCTGAAATTTTCTTTGCGGTAGGCGTCGAGACCGGGCGCCGCCGCGAAGCAGGCACTGGCCGAGAACAAAATCAGCGCGGTGGCGAACGCTCGTTTTGCCCTTAGCGCGCGAGGTTGCGGAACCCGGACGCGTTTGCGTTCCCGTAAAAGAAAGGAGGCGGCCAGCGCGAGCAACGCTGCGCCGAGCGGCCATTGATAACGCTCGATCGGACGACGCGATGTACGCGCATCGATCTCACCCGTCTGCATTTTGCCCAATCCCTCGCGAAAGAGTTGCTTCATCGTGCGCGGTCCATCATCCAGATGCAGATAAAATCCGCCGGTCGCGCGCGCGATTTCCTGCAGGCGTTTTTCATCCAGCTTCGATTTCACGACCTGACCTTTGCTGTCTTTCACAAAGGCGGTGCCGCCCCCTTCGCCGCTGATCGGGATGAGCGAACCTTCCGGCGTGCCGACGCCGACCGTGAAAATCCGCACGCCAGCATCAACCGCATCCTTGGCCATCTTCGCCGCGTCACCGCTCAGTTCCTCGCCATCAGTGAAAATGATCAGAGCGCGATTGCCGACGGCGCTTTTGCCGAACGTTGTGACCGCTAATCGGATCGCCTCCGAAATATTTGTCCCGCCCTCGGGAATGGTATTCGTGTCAAGGTCGGTGAACGCCTCGACCGCCGCGTCGTAATCGATCGTCAGTGGCGCCTGCAAAAACGCGCGTCCGGCAAAGGCAATGAGGCCAATGCGATCGCCCTGCAGTTCGGTCAGCAAATCCTGTCCCGCCAGTTTCACTCGTTGCAGACGATTCGGCGGCACGTCGTTGGAGAGCATGCTGCGTGAAGTATCCACCGCGACAAGCAAGTCGATGCCCTTGCGCTTCACATCTTCATAAGTGTAACCCCAGCGCGGCTGCGCGAGTGCGGTTAAGGCGAGGGCCAGTCCCAAAAACACGAGCGCAAAGCGCAGGCTGCGACGAGTGCGGTTCACGGTGCGAGCCAGGCCCGGCAACAGTCGCTCGGAAACAAATTCCCGCAGGCGTAAGGCCGCTCGTCGTTCCGCGCGCACGACAAGTGCGATTAAGACGGGAACGATCAACAATCCCCAAAACCAATATGGTGTTCCAAACGTCACGGCAGTTTTTTCCAAATGGTTTGCGACAACAAAATCTGCGCCACCAGCAGACCGCATCCAGCCATGATGCAGGCGGGAAAGAGATCGCGGTATTGCTGATATTTCTTCACCGCCACCGTCGTCTTTTCCATCTGGTCGATATCCCCGAAAATCTGCTCGAGCGATTTCGTGTCCGTCGCACGGAAGAAAAGACCGTCGGCAATTTTCGCGACTTCCTTCAAGCCCGCTTCGTTGAACTGCACACGCTGGTTTTGATAAACGATGTGACCGAACATGTCGGTTAACGGCTTGCCCGTTTGCGGATTGAACACGGGTGCTGGAGCTACGCCGTTAATCCCCGCGCCGATCGCGTAGAAGCGCACCTTCAGCGCCTTGATCGCTTCGGCCGCCGTGTTCGGCGGGATCTTTCCGGCGTTATTTTCCCCGTCAGTCAAAAGAACAATGACGCGACTTTTCGATCGCTTATCGTTCAACCGGTTCGCCGCGGCCGCCATCGCCGAGCCGATCGCCGTACCATCCTCGACCAAACCAATCCGGACCCTTTCGAGGTTTTGCGTGAGCCATTCATGGTCGAGCGTCATCGGGCTGACCACGTAGGGCCGGCCGGCAAACGCGATCAGGCCAATCCGGTCGTTAGGCCGCGCTTCGATGAATTTTCGTGTCACTTCGCGAATGGCATCCACGCGCGTAGCGGATTCGCCGCCGACCGTGAAATCCTTCGTCAACATCGAGCCGGAGACGTCGAGCAGGAGCATGATGTCGATGCCGCTCGCCTCGATCTGCGTCAGAGTCTTGCCGAGCTGCGGCCTCGCCAGCGGGACAACAAGAAACGCGCAGCTCAACAAAAACAGGCTGCGCAAAAACTTGCCGGCCAGCGCGGCGCTGGACTTACCTAACGAGTGCAAGGTCGAGATCGAAGAAAAGGTCAACGCGGCGGCCGGACCGCTGCGCCCTCGCAGATACGCCAGCAGCGGCACCGCCAGCAACAGCAGGAGTAGCCACGGTTGCGCAAAGGTGAGCGCGGAAGTCGCGGGCCACCAATCACGCAGGCTCAAGTTTACCTCCCTGGACGAAGCGCGTTGCTTCTTCGAGCAGCAGCCGGCTGTCTTCGATCGTAGCGTCGTAGCGCGCGAATTTGATCAAGTCACAGCGATTCAAAAAATCTCCGAGCAACGATTTGTCGTCTTCAGAAAACGGCGAGGCTTTCGCCAACGCTGCGAGAAATTCAACCGACGTCTGACGCGTGACCGGCAACGCATATTGCTCCGTCACATAACGGCGAAGAATATCTGACACGCGGATGCTGAACTGATATGGGGTGAGCGTTTCCATATCGCCGCGCATGCGGCCGAGCAAGACCAGCGCGCGATCGCGCGGGGAAGGCTGCGGCTTGGGTCGCCTTAGTCGCCCGCGAATCCACCAGCCGATCAATCCGCTGAGAAGGAGGACGACAAAGACGGCGACAAAAATTACCCATGGCGGAACCAGCGAGTAATCAACCGGCGGCGCGATGTCGTGAAATTCTTCGGCGAGAAAAAGCATGAGAGGCAAAGTTCATCTCACGGCCAGACGGCGCTCTCGTTGTTTGAAGAAGGCGCGCAACGCCGGCAAATAATCTTCGCCTGTGCGCAACGAGATGGCGTCGATGTGGTGGCGACGGAGCGTGCGATTAAGCTCAGCTCGATTGTTCTCGGCCAGCGCGTTGAAACGGTCGCGCGTCGTCCGGTCGGCCGTATTGATTTCGATCTGCTCCCCGGTTTCCGCATCTTCCAGCGTGATGATGCCGATGTTCGGCAAGACCGTCTCGCGCGCATCTTCGATCTGCACCGCGATAAAATCATGCCGTCGGCCGCTGACCGCCAATTCGCGCGAAAAATCCCCTGCCTGAAAATCGGAGACGAAGAAAACAACTGCGCGTCGCGTTACGACTTTGTTTAAATAATCGAGCGCCAGAGCCGGAGCGGTGCCGCGTCCCGCGGGCTCGAAAAAGAGAATCTCGCGAATGATGCGCAAAGTGTGCGAGCGCCCTTTTTTCGGCGGAATAAAAAGCTCCACCCGATCGGTGAAAAGCAGCAGGCCAACCTTGTCGTTGTTGCGAATGGCGCTGAACGCGAGAAGCGACGCGACCTCAGCCGCGAGCTCGCGCTTCGATTGCGTGGCGCTGCCGAAATTTCCCGACGCGCTCACATCGACCACCAGCACCACCGTTAGCTCGCGCTCTTCCGTGAATTTTTTCACGAACGCCGTGCCGAGTCGCGCGGTTACGTTCCAATCGATCGAGCGGATTTCATCGCCGGGCTGATATTCGCGCACCTCATGAAAATTCATCCCCCGCCCCTTAAAAACGCTGTGGTAATCACCGGCGAAGGCGGTTTGCACCAAGCCTTTCGTTTTGATTTCGAGCGCGCGAATTTTCTTGAGAATTTCGGCCGGCGTTTGGTCGCTGTCGTTCATGGGCAACGCAGATTCGCGTCAGGGTACCGGCAGACCGGCGAAGATCCGATCAATGATGGTTTCACTCGAAATTGTTTCCGCTTCTGCTTCGTAGCTCACGATGATGCGATGTCGCAAAACATCGGCGCCAATGCTTTTGACATCCTGTGGGGTGACATAGCCGCGGCCATTCAGAAAGGCATGTGCGCGCGCCGCGAGCGCCAGGTAGATCGTCGCGCGCGGCGATGCGCCATAACGAATCAGGCCGTCCAGTTTCAGATTGTAGGAGGCCGGCTCACGCGTGGCCCAGACGACATCGACGATGTAATCCTTCACCCGATCGTCGATATAGATTTCGTTCACCACGGCGCGCGCCGCGATGATCTGCTCGGGCCTAACGACTGGTGTCACAGCCAGGTCAGGCGCGGACGTCGCCATCAGGTCCAGGATTTGGCGCTCCTCGGTTTTTTGCGGATAGCCGATGTGCAATTTCAACATGAAGCGATCGAGCTGCGCTTCGGGAAGTTGATAGGTGCCTTCCTGCTCGAGGGGATTCTGCGTCGCCAGAACCAGGAACGGATCGGCTAACGGATAAGTCTTGTCGCCAATCGTGACCTGCCGTTCCTGCATCGCTTCGAGCAGTGCGCTCTGCACTTTGGCCGGGGCGCGATTGATTTCGTCGGCCAGAATCAAATTCGAAAAAAGCGGCCCTAGCTTGGTCGTGAATTCACCCGTGCGCGGATTGTAGATGAGCGTGCCGATCAAATCCGCCGGGAGCAAATCGGGCGTGAATTGCAAACGCTGGAAGCCGGTCTGGATGCAGGCTGCCAGCGTTTTTACGGTTAGCGTCTTGGCCAGACCGGGCACGCCTTCGAGCAAAATATGACCATTTGCGAGAAGGCCGAGCAGCAGCCGGTCCACCAGATATTTCTGTCCGATGACGACGTGCCCGATTTGTTCGCGCAACGGCGGGATCCATTGTCCCAACTCCTGAACTTGCTGCGTAATTTCCTGCGTGGATTTCATATCGATGGATGAGACAAATGGAGCGCGCGAACGTTCGATCAATTTAAATTTTCTCGCTGCGCGCGCGCAGGTTGAAAAGGAGAGGCAATCCGGGGTACGGCGCAGCCGCGCGGATCCGACGATCGAGGTAGCGGCCATAGGTGTCGCTGAGTAACTTCGGTTGATTGACAAAGAGGACGAACTTGGGCGGCTCGAAGATGCGCGCGGTCTCGCCGCTGGCTTGCGCCGCGTAGAAGAGCTTCAACCGTTTCGTTCCGATAACGGGCGGAGGATTCTCTTCGAAAGCAGCGCGCAATAAGCGGTTCAACACCCCCGTGCCGAGCCGCGTGCCAGCCGCCTCGCGCACCTGGCCAAGCAAGCGAAAGAGTTGCTCGACGTTTTCCCCGGTGAGTGCAGATGCGATTAACAACGGCGCGTACTCGAGAAAGAAGAGCCCCTCCCGCGTCTCGGTCCTGATTCGTTCCATCTCCGCCTTCATACCGCGCGATGGCTTTACCAGGTCCCACTTATTTAAAGTAACCAGACAGGGCTTCTCCGCTTTCTGGATGAGACCGGCAATTTTCTTGTCCTGAGTAGTTACACCACTCGTTAGGTCAATGACCAGAACACATATGTCCGCCCGGCGGATGGTGCGTTCGGCGCGCATGACACTAAAGATTTCCACGGAGGTGGAATGCTTGCTGCGGGCGCGCATGCCGGCGGTATCGATGAGCAGATACTTAT
The DNA here is from genome assembly GCA_040003405.1 of Verrucomicrobiota bacterium. Lineage (GTDB taxonomy): Bacteria > Verrucomicrobiota > Verrucomicrobiia > Chthoniobacterales > UBA10450 > JBDUCP01. The sequence continues at coordinate 3,078 of JBDUCP010000010.1, read as the reverse complement.
CGCCTTCTCTCTCATAAGAGATATCGACGGCATCGCGCGTCGTTCCAGGCAAACGACTCACAATGGTGCGGCTATCGCGCAAGATGGAGTTAATGAGGGAAGACTTACCTGCATTAGGTCGGCCAATGATGGCGAGCGCGATGGGAGCGTTGGGTTTGAGAAACAGTTCCGAGCTGGAAGCAGGTAGAAGTGAATCAATCGTCTCGAGCAGCGTAGAAATGCCGAGACCGTGGGCCGCACTAATCGCGATGGAGTGAGAAAAACCAAGCTGCGCAAAATCGCTCTCCAAGTCCTCGTGTTTAGGATGGTCGATCTTGTTAATGATCAGCACCACTGGCTTATCCGATTTGCGCAGAATCCTAACCAGTTCCTGATCGACTGGAGTAAGCCCGTCCTGCGCGTCCACGACGAGTAGAATAACATCGCTCTCGTGCATAGCGGCATCGGCCGAGCTACGAACCTCCGCTGTTAGCTCCGTCTCACCAGCCCCGCCGATTCCTCCTGTATCCCAAATGGTAAAAGGCCGCATGCCACGGATACAAGGTGCGGACAACCGATCACGAGTAATGCCGGGTTGATCGTGGACAATCGCGATGTTTCGGCCAGCCAGTCGATTAAAGAGCGCGGACTTACCGACATTAGGACGGCCGACAATAGCTACCTTACCCGCACTTTCCATCGTGTTTGCCTGGTCCATCACTGCGCTTCGAGTTATCCAGGTAATTCCGACTCCGCGTTCGCGTGTCCTTGCGCCTGAAGCTGACGTACGCCATCGCGCACGTAGATAACGCCTGAAATCAGGGTAAACAGACCGGCGCTTCCTACGACATAAAGTAACGGAAGGAATCGCAGCTGTAACATGACCCAGGCGATGGCTGCCATTTGCAGAACAGTCGCTACCTTCCCCGTCCAGCTCGGCCGCACTCTTACCTTCCCGTTAAGTAAATGTAGCACCGCACTACCGACCAGGATAACGGCATCGCGGGTAATAACCAACACCGGAAACCACGCTGGGAACTTACCATAATTAGGATCGCTCTGGCTCCAATTACTAATACTTAAAGTGATAATAGCACTAAGTAGGAGACCTTTGTCGGCGATCGGATCGAGGATCATCCCGAGCGTGCTGCGTTGATTGTAACGCCGCGCGATGTAGCCATCGAGGCCATCACTGACCGCGGCGACCAGAAAGACGATGATTGCCGCAAAGCGCTGCCACTCCATCGGATCGCCCTGCTGGATACTTTGTCCATAATAGATCGCCAGCGTGACAAACACCGGGATCATCAGAATCCGGATAATTGTGATCTTGTTGGCGGTCGTCATAAGGCGTGGCGTAAGGAAGTCTCGCTCGCGCTGAGAGACTATCACGCAAGATCGCTGCCCCCGCCACTCGGGGCACGCAGCTACGTTTCCAGCTCGCTCGAAGTTGTTCCGCTTGTCGCCTGGTGACGCCCGGCCGCGAACTCCTCGATCATTTTTTTATTGAACGCAGGAATGTCATCCGGCTTGCGGCTGGTTACGAGCCCGTTGTCCACCACCACCTCCTTGTCCACCCAATGCGCCCCAGCATTGCGCACATCGGTCTTGATCGCAGGCCACGACGTCATGGTCTTGCCGCGCGCCACGCCGGCGTCAATCAACACCCATGCGGCATGACAAATGGCAGCGACTGGTTTTCCTTCCTGGAAGAAGTGACGCACAAACTCCAGCGCCTCGTCAGTCGAGCGCAAAGTATCCGGATTGATCAAACCACCGGGCAGCATGAGTGCGTCGAAGTCCTGCGGCTGCGCTTCCGCGAGAGAAAGATCAACCGCGAACTTATCGCCTTTATCCGCGTGCTTCATCCCTTGAATCTCCCCCGTCGCGACAGAAACGATGCTGACACGCGCGCCCGCTTCCTCTAGTGCCGCGCGCGGTTTAGTCATTTCCACTTGTTCAAACCCGTCCGCCGCGAGGATCGCGACTTTCTTCCCCGCCAGTTTTTGTTCCATAAAGACCGTTCGAACCTGGCGCGGGCTTTGGACTTAACCGTTACAAAAAGGCGACGCCGACCGCCTTATTCAAGGCATCCCGAAGCACATCGAGTGCAGCATTGATCGCATCCTGCGCCGCGATCATGCCGACCGTCTCGACAGCGGTGAGGACGGATTGCGAAGCGTTCGCTTGCATTTTGAGGAGAATCTGAGCCTGGGCACTAGTCAGACTTCCATTCATTTGACCCACCTCGATTTGCAACGCCGTGACCGCCAGTTTTTGCATCTCCGATTCCGCGTAGGGACCGACTGCTTTCCAGTGACCTTGCAACAGCGGCTTGGCCGCGTTCAGCATATCGTGAGCGAGTGACTTGGCATCTAGCTTGGGCATAAGAGAACCTCGTTAGTTGCGTTGCGCGGAAACGCCGCTGCTTCTTTTCTTGGCGAGCTCGATCTGGAGCAAAGCCTTGAAGTTCGTCTCGATTTGAGCGCGAGCGATCTCGCCGGGCGTGCCGCTTAATGACCCGGCGCGATGCAATTCCGCCAGGTTGTCGAGATTTTGTTCCAGCAGTGCCAGATTCGTAATCTCTCCCTTGTTCTTATCATAAATCTCCGCGCGTATCCGGATGACGCGAATACTGGCCTTGGCCTCGGTGTAGAAGCTTCGATTCGCTTGATAACTACCTTGCGTAAGCTGCATCTTCGCCAGGAATAATTCCGTCTTCATCTCGAGGTCGCTAATCGACCTGTCCGTCACCTCATCGTACGGTCCCACCAACATTACTGCGCAACTGCTGAGCAGAAGAGCGAGCAGCGGTAACCAAAATAGGCGGCGAGCCTGATAGCTTGAACTTAACTGCATCTTATTTCCTTAGGAGCGAATTGGCTCCAAGAAGGGGTTTACTAAAATACGCGCTGGCCTTTCAAGCATTCTTTTCCGGAGTTGTCGCGGCCTGGCGAAATCATTTTGGCTGGACGCGCTAAAGTGGTTACACTGGGGCCGACCGCGGCGCCGATGTGGCGAAATGGCAGACGCAACGGACTTAAAATCCGTTTCCATTAATCTGGAGTGTGGGTTCGAGTCCCGCCATCGGCACCCTCT
>JBDUCP010000136.1:0-5128 GCA_040003405.1 Verrucomicrobiota bacterium | reverse complement strand
AGTAGCTTGTTCGACATCATCATACACTGGCTCGGTCGAGAATAGATCCAGCTCCAGTGATTCACGATTGCTGTCGCGGAATTCCGGGAAGCGTTCGCCATTCGGTTTCGGCCGCTCATCGCTGGCGCGGAGGAGGCGCCGCGCATATTTGAAGAGCGAGCTGTAGAAAGACCGTGGTGCGCGGTAGGTGGCGCTGGCGTGTCCGCGCGATACTTCGAAGTAATGATAAACCGGCAAGATCTTCGCGGTCTCCGCCTGCGTCTGCTTGATCTTGTCGTAGGCGCCAACGGCGGATTGCCACTGCGGATCGGCCGCGATGCCGTCGCGCAGTTTCTTCTCACGCGCGACGATTGAACCCCAGATCTCCGGGTCGAGCAGCGCCGCCTGCACGCCATCAAAAGCTTTCCGGCTGTTTTGAATTCCGAAAAGATCTTCGCGCACGCGTCGCCCGTTTTCGAAGCTGCGTGCGGCGAACGCGGTCAGAAGCACTTCACGCCGATGCAGCATACTAAGAGTGTAAGGCACCTCGTGGTCGCGCATGTCCGCGAGTTCTTCCGTGGTCAATTGGCGTTCGGTTCTCCCCGGATGGCCGCTGACGAAAGTCAGTTCGCCATCACTCGGGCCTTTCGTATTCCATTTCAGAAAATGCTCGGGCTTGGCCGGCTGGCCATTTTCGTAAGCGCGGAAGATGCAGATATCGAGATCGTAGCGCGGATACTCGAAGTTATCGGGATCGCCGCCGTAGAACGCGGCCTGCTGCTCGGGCGCGAAGACGACGCGCACGTCATCGTAACGTTTATAGCGATACAAATTGTAAACACCGCCCTGGTAGAGCGTGACCACATCAGAGCGCAAACCAGTGGCATCCTTGCTCTCCTTCTCGATCGCAGCGATCGCCGCGCGGCGCGCCTTGCCCGCGTCATCCGCCGACATCTCCGGACGCACGGCGCTCTTCACGCGGTCGGTCACGTCCTCGATCGACATGAGCACATTCAACTCCAGATCGGTCGCCTTGATTTCATCCTGCTGCGTCTTGGCATAGAAACCGTCGTGCACGTAATTGACTTTCTCACTGCTCACTTTCTGGAGCGTATCGAGGCCGACGTGATGATTCGTAATGACCAGCCCCGTCGCTGAAACAAACGAGCCGCTGCCGCCGGAGTTGAAGCGCACACTCGCTTTCTGCAAATGCTCGAGCCATTGCGGCGTTGGCTCGAACTGATATTTCTCCTTCAGTTGTTTCAGCGGCGGTTTGTCGAGCAGCCACATGCCCTCATCGGCGCGCAGCGAGGAAAGGCTGGCTGAGATTATTACTAATGCGACGAGCGAGCGACGGAAGGGAAGAGCGATCATAGATCGCGCATCTTAGAACGGAGAGGGCGGCCTGCCAACTCCCATCAGACCTTATAGCCCAATCGGATGCCGCGCTTCAAAACCGCGGGGTAAACGTTCGCCAGTCTGCCAGCGCGGCGCCCAGCGGCCGGAAGAATGCCACGCCGTCGTATCCAGTCGCAGCCCGGCGATGACCGCAAACGCGTGGCCGTTGCGCGCATAAACCGTGATCCACTTCCCCGGACCGCGCGCGCCGTACGCCCGCAGGTCCGTCGAATTCATCGGCAACGAAACCAGCCCAGCGCCGGCCAGCGCAAACGAAACCGTCCCCGAGCAATCGTAGGCGTTGTCGATAAACGAGCGGTGCCCGCCGCCGTAACGATACGGCTTCGTGCGCAATTGATTCGCCGCCCAGATGGCGCGCTTCACTGCCAGCGGCGCGTTTACGGGAGCAGCCGCGATCGTTCCGTGCAGTCGCGCCTCATTTCCCGCGACCGTCGGCCCCGAGATCGGAAACGTGCTCGCTCCGCTGCCCGGTGCCCAGAGCGCGAGCACCGCGATCGATAATAAAAATGTTCGCCTGAAGACTCTCATAAGGTTGTTCTACAAAGAGCGCTTGCCGTGCCAGATAGGAGAGGGGAAACCGCCGTCCAGATACATCATAACCTTCCCCGCCGCAAGGCCCGCCTCGACTTCCCGTTGACAGCGGCGCTTAAAGAAAACACGCTGCCATCCCCATGACTCTTGATAACCAGGTAGCCGTCGTTACCGGCGCCGGCCGCGGCATCGGCCACGCCATCGCCCTCCGCCTCGCGCGAGACGGCGCCCGCGTCGCCTGCATCAGCCGCACCGCCAACGCCCAGAAAACCGCCGATGAAATCAACGCCCTGCGGCCCGACGCCGCCCGCGCCTACGCCGTCGATGTCTCCGATCACGCCGCCGTGCAGCAGACGGGGACACAGATCCTCGCCGACTTTGGCCGCATAGACATCCTCGTAAACAACGCCGGCGTCACCCGCGACGGCCTTAGCATGCGCATGGCCGTCGAAGATTGGGACACCGTCCTCGACACTAACCTCAAAGGCGCCTTCAACATCATCCAGGCCTTGCAACGTCCCATGATCAAGCAACGCAGCGGGCGCATCATCAATATCAGCAGCGTCATTGGCCTCATCGGCAACGCCGGCCAAACCAACTACGCCGCCAGCAAAGCCGGCCTGCTCGGCCTCACCAAATCACTTGCCCGCGAGCTCGCCAGCCGCGGCATCACCGTTAACGCCATCGCCCCCGGCCTCATCGAGACCGATATGACCAGCGTGCTTTCCGATGAAGTGCGCCAGTCGATTCTGCAAAAAGTGCCGCTCGGCAAACTCGGCCAGCCCGAAGACATCGCTGCCGCCGTCGCGTTTCTCGCCTCCACCGAAGCCAGCTACATCACCGGCCAGGTGCTCTGCGTTGATGGCGGCATGGTCATGTGATTTACGCCACAACATAAAACAGATACCAACCCCCGCACGACAAAGAATTCGCGCGCAAGACGCAGCAGCGGATTCAGAAAGAGATTGACGATCTCAAGCGCAAGCTGAACCAGTAGGTTCTGGCGATCATGGCGGGGTAGCCAAGTGGGAAGGCCGCGGTCTGCAAAACCGCTATCGAGCGGGTTCGATTCCCGCCCCCGCCTCGTTAGCCTTGGCTGTGGCAGGCGGAGCGCCTGCCCTACCTAATGCCGGTTGTTTCCGGGCGTTTTCGTTGCAAATCTCGCTAACGAAAACTACCGGCTCTATTGACACAGGGTGCCCCGTTGTTACTATCGTCGCTCTTATGAGATTTCCCCTCGCGCTGACGACGAAAATCGCGGCCTACATCATTACGCAAAAACTCCGGCGCACGGCGAAGTTCGCCACGGTGCTGCAACTGGAGCCGCTCCACACCTGCAATCTTACCTGCACCGGTTGCGGGCGCATTCGCGAGTACTCCACTTCGCTCAAGGACATCATGCCGCTACAGGATTGCCTCGATGCCGCGGCGGAATGCAATGCGCCGATGATCTCGATCTGCGGCGGCGAGCCGCTGATTTATCCGCAGATCGAAGCGCTGGTAAAAGGTCTGCTCGAACAAAAGCGGATCGTTTACATCTGCACTAACGCGATGTTCATGCGCAAAAAGATGCGCGAATGGCTGGCGACGCAGTGGGCGGGTCGGCGGGATTTTGTGGAAGGGAAGCTGACGGAACTGCTCGCGGCTGGTCTTATTATAGAGAAGGACGCGGAGGCGGTGCGGCAGGGGCCGAAGGATGCGACGAAGCCGGCGATCGGGCCGAGCCGCTGGATGTATTGGAATGTACATCTCGACGGGCTGGAGCGGACGCATGATTTGATCGTGGAGCGGGAAGGCGTTTTTAAGGAATGCATCCTGGCGATGAAGATGGCGAAGCTGCTCGGTTATCAGGTGGCGACGAACACGACGATCTACAAGGAAACGGACATGACGGAGATCGAGCAGATGTTCGATTATCTGTCGGACCTGGGGGTGGATGGGCACACCATTTCGCCCGGCTACGAATACGACGCGGCGAAGAAGGACATGATCAAGCGGCTGAATTTGCAGCCGGAGAATTTTTTCCTCACGCGCAAGATGACGATCGAGAAGTTCAAGAAGATCGAGGAATGGATGGGTAAGTACACGCTTTTCGGCACGCCGATTTACTTTGAGTTTCTCGCGGGCAAGCGCGACTTGAGCTGCTCGGCCTGGGCGATCCCGACGCGGAACATTCGCGGCTGGAAAGGCCCGTGCTATCTGATGACGGATGCGCATTACGCGAGCTACGCGGAGTTGCTCGAGCAGGTGCAATGGGAAAAATACGGCGTCGAGAACGGGGTGGCGAAGGACAGCCGCTGCGAGAATTGCATGGTTCATTGCGGCTACGAGCCGACGGCGAGCCTGGGTCTTAACGCGCAACGCGGCGATACGTGGAAAAACATCCGCTTTAACTTCGGCGCGAAGCCGAAGCCGACTGGCCTCGGCAATGAGATCGCGGCCTATAACGGGGTGACGTCGGGCAACGGACATTTGACGGGCAAGCGCGCCGAAGTCGCTGCGCAAGCTTCGTAGCACGCGATGCCTTCCTCGCCCGCGAATCTTATCGCGCTGCCGAGTGCGCTGCCGAACGTCGGGCCATCGACCTGGCCCGCGAACGAAGAAATGGCCGAAGCCATCGCGCGCGCACAGGAAAATTTATTGCGCCAGCAAAAACCGGACGGCCATTGGTGCGGAGAACTGATGGTCGATAGCACGCTCTGCTCCGACTACGTGCTTTTCATGCACTGGTTAGGCGAAGTGGACGATGCGCTGCAGCAACGATGCGTGCGTCACGTTTTGAAGCGGCAGTTGCCCGATGGGGGCTGGAATATTTATTACGGCGGGCCGAGCGAAATCAATGCGTCGGTGAAAGCGTACTTCGCGCTTAAGCTCGCCGGTTACTCCGCGGACTTGCCGCTGATGCAGGAAGCGCGCGCCAACATTTTGCGGCTGGGCGGTATTCCGCGCATGAACACGTTCAGCAAACTTTACCTGGCGCTGCTCGGTCAATTCCCCTGGCAATATTTGCCGTCGATTCCGGTGGAGATGATTTTGTTGCCGACGTGGTCGCCCTTTCACATCCACAAAATGTCGTCGTGGAGCCGGGCCATGCTGATCCCGCTCGCCATCATCAATCACTTCAAACCGACGCGCGAGCTGCCGGGGATGAAGCAACTGCACGAGCTTTATCCGCTCGGCACCGAGCACAAGGATTTCA
>JBDUCP010000135.1:0-5169 GCA_040003405.1 Verrucomicrobiota bacterium | reverse complement strand
CCCAATCGGTGTCCGTAAACTCATTCGGATCGCGTTCGGCAATCAGCGCGATTTCTCTCGCGCGCTTTTCCACTTGCTCGGGCGACGGGGCGCCGACGCCTCCGCCATGGACGGAAATTTTTCCCCCAGGGGGATGAGAGTTGTCATTCATACCTCTTAATACGCAAGGCAACCGATCAATGTGCGCATCCTTTTCGAAGAATGTCGCAAAGGTCCATGCGGTAATGGTGGCGGTCGTTGCCCCATGCAGCGTCCTTCGACCAGTATTACGCTAAGGCATGCGCGGCGAAACGAAAATCGTGCGACTGGAAAGCGGCGCGCAAATCGCCGTCGCGGAATATGGCGACCCGGAGGGCGCGCCGATTTTCTTTTGCCATGGCTGGCCTAGCTCGCGGACGATGGCGGAAATAACCGACACCGCCGCGTGCGATCTCGGGCTGCGCATCATCTCGCCCGATCGTCCCGGTATTCGCGGCTCTTCATTCATGGCGAAGAGAAAGCTGCTCGACTGGCCGCCCGTAATTCGGCATCTCGCCGACGAAATGCACATCGGGCAATTCCGCGTGCTCGGCATTTCGGGCGGCGCACCGTATGCGTACGCTACGGCGTGGGCGCTGCCCGAAAGAGTAAAAGCAATCGCGGTGGTGAGCGGTGCGCCGCCGATCGCCGAACTGGAAACACATGGCGACCTTCTCAAAATGTATCGCTGGATGCTCGCACTGCGCGAGTCTCATCCGCGGCTGCTCGCGGCTTCTTTTCGGATCGCGCGGCCTTTCGTATCGGTGAAGCTACCGATTCGATTGCGCCCGCTGCTCCTGAAATTGCTACAACCATGCGACGCCGATGTGCTACGGGAGACCCGCGCGTTTGAGTCGTGCTTTGAAAGCGCCCGCCAAGCGTGGGGCGGCGCGGCCCGGGGAGTAATGGCGGACGCCGAGATTTATGCGACACCGTGGGGATTTCCGCTGGAGGAAATTCAGGTGCCGGTGCGCCTTTGGCACGGGATAAAAGACCGCACATTTTCGTATCGGCTGGCGGAAGGGATCGCCGCGCGGCTGCCCCATTGCGCGTACCGAACGCTCGAGGACGAGGGACATTATTCGGCGCCGATCCGCCACATGCATGAAATTCTGGCCGACCTGGTTGCGACGCCTGAATGAAACTTTGCTTGTGCGGGGGCCGCGGCGTGAGTGAAGTTCCGCCGTGGAAGATTTTACTGCGGGCACGACGCACGATCAGCCCAGCCGTCACCAATCAAATATCGACCCGGCTTTCGCCGAGCGCGTGCGGCAGCTTGTCGCCGATTGGGGTGCGGAGAAGTCGCCGGAGTTGATCGAAGAAATGATCACCACCGCGCTGAAAATGTCGCGTGACAAGATGGGCACCGGCGACCTGAAGCTGATGAATCGGTCGTTGAAGGAAATGCGTTACGCTGCAAGGATTTTTTCCGGTTATCGGGCCTTCCGCAAGGTTTGTGTCTTCGGTTCTGCGCGCACACCGCCGAGCGAGGCGCAATACAAAGTGGCGGAAAATTTCGCGCGTGAAATGGTCGCGCACAATTACATGGTGATCACCGGCGGCGGCGACGGCATCATGGGCGCGGCCCAACTCGGTGCCGGTCGCGAGCATGGCTTCGGCCTCAACATTCGTCTGCCCTTTGAACAGCGCGCGAACCCGATCATCGAAGGCGATCCGAAGCTGATTAACTTTAACTATTTCTTCACGCGTAAGCTGAACTTCGTGAAAGAGACGCACGCGCTCGCGCTTTTTCCCGGCGGTTTTGGCACCATGGACGAGGGCTTTGAAGTACTCACCCTAATGCAGACCGGTAAAGCGCGTATCATTCCGATGGTATTATTGGACAAGCCCGGCGGCAGCTACTGGGAGACATGGTTAGAGTTTTTGCACGAGCACTTGTTCAAGCTGGGTTACATCGGCGAGGAAGATTTTCATTTCTTCAAAAGCGTGCCCGATGTGACCGCGGCGGTGGAGGAGATCTTGCACTTTTACAGCGTCTATCAATCCTCGCGATGGGTCGGTGAACAGCTTGTCATCCGTCTTGTCAAGAAACTGCCGGAGAAAGCCGTGGCGCAATTAAACGAAGATTTTGCCGACGTCGTTCGCGCCGGAGCAATTGTGCAGGGCGCGGCGTTGCGGCAGGAAAAAAACGAGCCGGAAATCTGGGAACTACCGCGTCTGATTCTGTCGCCGCATCGTCGCAGTTTCGGTCGCTTCCGTCAGTTGATCGACGCCATCAACGACGCCGGAGTGTAACTAAGACGCGACCGGCGTCGCCGCCCCGCCACCTTTTTCCACAATGTAGTCGTGAATGGTATTCACCGTGCGCAACGCTTTGCCCGCGACTTCCGAGTTGGGCACGCCAACACCAAAAGTTTTTTCCATACTCACTACCAGCTCCAGTGCGTCGATCGAATCAAGCCCCAAGCCTCCCGGGCCGAAGAGCGGCGTCTCATCCCCAATTTCCTCCGCTGTCGTTTGCAGCATCAGGTTCTTCACCAGCATTTCTTTGATGCGGTTGCGTAGATCGAGTTCGGACATGGAGCGCGACTGTGTCGCAACGTTCGCCAAACGTCAACCAGTAGGAATCGCTCTGAAGGCGCGCCGTGCCTAACGAATCAAATGCGATCAGCTTCGTTGCCAGGTGTCCGCACCTGATCTGGATCCGGCTGGAGTTTGCCGGGAGAAGAAGCCGTCGCATTTTCGATCCGAGGGATGGTAGCTTGCGGCGCCCGCACATCTGGCTGCGCCTTGGCCACGTCCGTTTTGCCGGCCGAATGCAGCTCGTCCGAGAATTCATCCTTGGCCTTCTGAAATTCCTTGATCGCCTGACCCATCCCGCGAGCCAGTTCCGGCAACTTCTTCGCGCCAAACAGAACGAGAATGATAAGCAGAATGACGATTAAGTCAGGCCCTGCCAAATTCATGAAGCTGGCGAGAAGGTGCATATTGGGGAATCATCTGCCCATCGCACCAAGTTGCAAGCTATTTCATGGAAGTAAGATCGCTCTTTGATAAGAAATACCGACGCGCCTTTCGCAACCTGAGGCATCTGCCGCGGTTGGAGTATCGAACTGTGGTCGATGCCGGCGCGCACCGTGGTTCCTTCACGGACGCCTTCCTCCAGTTGCATCGGCCGCAACGGCTAGTCCTTGTCGAAGCAATACCTGACCTTGCCGCCCATTTGCGCCTCCGTTATGCGAGGCAGCCCGAGGTCTCCGTTGTTGCCGCGGCTTTGTCCGATCAAATCGGCGAAGCCCAATTCGAAGTAAACCGGCACGAAGCTTCCAGCTCCTTGTTGCCGATCGATCCGCGAAATACCGAGTGGTTCGGGCGCGATCTGAGCGTGCGCGAGATGATGCGCGTTTCCACCCTGACGTTGCCCGCGTTAATGGAACAGCAGGGGCTGCAAACCATCGACCTGCTGAAGCTCGACCTGCAAGGTGCGGAACGTCTCGCCCTTACCGGAGGCGAGGCAGTGCTCGATCGAGTTCGTGTCATTTACACCGAAATTTTCTTCGAACGACTTTACACCGGAGCCTGGCTTCTTTGGGAAATGAATGACTTCCTTGTCGGCCACGGCTTCAAGCTTTGTGGCTTGTCTAATATCGTGCACGCGAAGGATGGCGATCTGGTGCAAGCCAACGCCACCTTTCGCGCCACGCACCGCCGTTGAAAGCTGTCGGCAATGCGGTAATGTAACGCGTCCAACCATTCAAATTGCCATGCAAACAACCATCTCCGCTCCGACAACCAACTCCCCCTCTGAAGTCGATTTCCTTCCTCTCCAGGGAACAGATTACGTCGAGTTCTATGTCGGCAACGCCAAACAGGCGGCACATTTCTATAAGACCGCCTTCGGCTTCCAAAGCCTCGCTTATGCCGGTCCCGAGACCGGCACAAAAGATCGGGTCAGTTACGTTATCCGGCAGAACAAGCTCACTTTTGTACTTACCACGCCTCTCCGCAAAGGTAACCCGATAGCGGACCATATCGCCAAGCACGGGGACGGCGTGAAGGTGCTCGCCCTCAAAGTCGAAGACGCGACCTCGGCTTGGGAAGAAACCACGAAACGCGGCGGTAAGAGCTACCTTGAACCAACCACGCTTTCGGACGACAACGGCGAAGTTATCCTAAGCGGTATCCACACCTATGGAGAGACTGTCCACCTGTTTGTGGAGCGCGGTAACTACAACGGTGTCTTCATGCCCGGCTTCCGGAAATGGGAGTCAACCTACGCCCCGCCACAGACTGGCTTACTCTATGTCGATCATTGCGTCGGCAACGTCGGCTGGAACCAGATGAACCCATGGGTGAAATTCTATGAGGACGTTATGGGCTTCCGCAACATTCTTACTTTCGACGACAAGGACATCTCGACCGAATACTCGGCGCTAATGAGCAAGGTCATGAGTAACGGGAACGGCTATGTTAAGTTTCCGATCAATGAGCCGGCGGAAGGGAAAAAGAAATCGCAGGTCGAGGAATACCTTGACTTCTATGATGGAGAAGGAGTGCAGCATGTCGCTGTCGCCACCAATGACATCGTTGCTAGTGTGACAGACCTGCAAAAGCGCGGAGTAGAGTTTCTGCAGATACCGGCCAGCTATTACGAGACGGTGCTGGACCGGGTAGGTCACATCGACGAAGACCTCGCACCCTTGCAGAAGCTCGGGATTTTGGTGGATAGAGACGACGAGGGCTACCTGCTCCAGATATTTACCAAGCCCGTCGAAGACCGACCGACGTTATTCTTCGAAATCATCCAGCGCAAAGGCGCAAAGAGTTTCGGCAAAGGTAACTTCAAGGCACTCTTTGAAGCCCTGGAGAAGGAACAGGAAGCCAGAGGTAACCTGTAAGGAGTAACTGCCATGCCCTACTATCAGAAGCTCGGACAAATCCCGCGAAAGCATCACATCTGGTTTCACCGCAATGGCGGCGGGCCTTCCTTTAAGAACGAAGGGATAGCTTACGAACATGTCATCACGACCGAGGGGTTCAACGAAGCGTACTCGATCATTTACCACCTGCGACCGCCCACGCGTGTGCGCAAAGTCGAGCTAATCAAATATTGGGCGCCAAAGAAGGTAACCGAAAGTCCGCTCCGCCATCACCACATCAAGACGGCTGATATTCCGCGTCGCGGCGATC